>NZ_JBWKJV010000025.1:0-94726 GCF_056432045.1 Streptomyces sp. NPDC045701
GAACTGGTCCTCGTCCGCACGACGGCCTGCTGATCACCCACCAGCCGAACCACCAGGCCAAGACGGCCCGACCTCAATTTCCCCCAAGGTCGTAAGGAGCCCCCTCCCGGGGACCCTTCGCGGACGCCACGGGCCCGGGACCCGGCATCAAGGAAGCGTTAATGATTAGGTAAGGTAACGAAGTACCGCTGCTGGAAGGATCCGGCGCGCACGTGAGGAAAGGGTCGGCCCACTGACTGTCCACCAGCTCAACGAACTCCTGTTCATCTGCTCGCTCGTGCTGCTCGTCGCCGTCGCGGCGGTGCGGATCTCCTCCCGGAGCGGGCTTCCCAGCCTGCTGCTGTACCTCGGGATCGGGATCGCCATCGGGCAGGACGGGATCGGCAACGTCCACTTCGACAATGCCGAACTGACCCAGGTGATCGGCTATGCCGCGCTTGTGGTGATCCTGGCCGAGGGTGGCCTGGGAACCAAGTGGAAGGAGATCAAACCCGCGTTGCCGATGGCGGCCGTCCTGTCGACCGTCGGCGTCGCGGTGAGCGTGGGAGTCACGGCCGCGGCGGCGCACTACTGGGTGGGCCTGGAGTGGCGGCAGGCTCTGATCATCGGCGCGGTCGTCTCCTCGACGGACGCCGCCGCCGTCTTCTCCGTCCTGCGCAAGGTGCCGCTCCCCTCGCGCGTGACGGGCACCCTGGAGGCCGAGTCCGGTTTCAACGACGCCCCCGTCGTGATCCTGGTGGTGGCCTTCTCCACGACCGGCCCGGTGGACAGCTGGTACACGCTGCTCGGCACGATCGCGCTGGAGCTGGCCATCGGCGCGGCCATCGGCCTGCTGGTCGGCTTCGTGGGCTCGTTCGGACTGCGGCACGTGGCCCTGCCCGCCTCCGGCCTGTACCCGATCGCCGTGATGGCCATCGCCGTGGTGGCGTACGCGGCCGGCGCCATGGCGCACGGCAGCGGCTTCCTCGCGGTCTACCTGGCCTCGGTGATCCTGGGCAACGCCAAGCTGCCGCACGCGCCCGCCAACCGCGGCTTCGCCGAGGGCCTGGGCTGGATCGCCCAGATCGGCATGTTCGTCCTGCTCGGCCTGCTGGTGACCCCGCACGAGCTGATCGACGACTTCTGGCCGGCGGTGATGGTCGGGCTGATCCTGACGGCGGTGGCCCGGCCGCTCTCCGTCTTCCTGAGCCTGCTGCCCTTCCGCGTCCCCTGGCAGGAGCAGACCCTGATGTCCTGGGCGGGGCTGCGGGGCGCGGTGCCCATCATCCTGGCCACCATCCCCATGGTGTCCGGGATCGAGGGCAGCGAGAAGGTCTTCAACATCGTCTTCGTGCTCGTCGTCGTCTACACGCTGGTGCAGGGCCCGACCCTGCCCTGGCTCGCCAGGGCGCTGCGGCTGGGCGACTCGTCCGGGGCCGCCGACCTGGGTGTCGAGTCGGCCCCGCTGGAGCGGCTGCGCGGACACCTGCTGTCGGTGGCCATCCCGAAGGGGTCCCGGATGCACGGCGTGGAGGTCGCGGAGCTGCGGCTGCCCCAGGGGGCGGCCGTCACCCTCGTCGTACGGGACGACCGGAGCTTCGTGCCGTCGCCGACGACCGTCCTGCGGCGCGGCGACGAGCTGCTGGTGGTGGCCACGGACCCGGTCCGGGACGCCGCCGAGCGGCGCCTGCGGGCGGTGGGCCAGGGCGGCAAGCTGGCCGGCTGGCTGGGCACGGGCGGGGACGGCAGGCGGTGACGGGGCGCCGCCCCGGCCCGGGCAGGCGAATCGGAAGATGAACGTCCGGTTAATCGGAGGTGAGGGATCGCCGTATCGGCCATTTCACAGCCACCCCACCGGATCCGCCCTGTATCATGAAGGCACATTGATCGACCAACTCTGCCTGACGCAGAGCTGGCGCGACCGTATGGCGGCCGTGACGCTCCCCCGCTGTGGAGCCCGGCATCTACCGCAGTTCCGCGCAAGAGGACAGCTCTCGGCGGCTCCCGACACCCAGGGGAGCGCTACCAGGCGGCAGAAAGGCACGGGCCGTGCCCTCCGCTGTAGACACAGCCACGGTCACCACCCCGGACAGCGCTCGGCGTCCCGGCTACGGACAGCTCCTGCGCACACCTGGCGCGTGGACGTTCCTGCTCCCCGGATTCGCCGCGCGGCAGCCCTTCGCGATGCTGACCATCGGCATCGTCCTGCTGGTGCAGCACACCACCGGTTCGTACGGCAGCGCCGGCGCCGTCGCCGCGTTCACCGGCGTCTCCATGGCCCTGTTCGCGCCGCAGACCGGCAAGCTCGCCGACCGCTTCGGCCAGCGCGCCGTCCTGGTCCCCGGCGTCCTGCTGCACACCGTCTCGGTGTCGGCCCTGACGGCGCTCGCGCTGGCGGGCGCCCCCCTGTGGGCCCTGTTCGCGGCGGCGGTGCCGACCGGCGCCTCGGTACCCCAGGTCGGGCCCATGGTGCGGTCCCGGTGGGCCGCCAAGCTGGAGGGTTCGCCGCTGATGTCGACGGCGGCGGCCTTCGAGTCCGTGACGGACGAGTTCACGTTCGTGGTCGGCCCCGTCCTCGCCACCGCGCTGTGCACCGGTGTCCACCCGGCGGCCGGCCTGATCGCCGAGGCGACGCTGACGCTGGCCGGCGGCCTGCTCTTCGCCGCCCAGCGCCGCACCCAGCCCGCGTACGGCCTGTCCGCCGACGACACGCGCGCGGAGCGCGTCTCCGCCCTGTCGGTGCCCGGCGTACGGGTCCTCGCGATCGCCTTCCTCGGCATCGGTTCCGTCTTCGGCGGTATGCAGGTCTCGCTCACCGCGTTCACCGAGGAGATCGGCCGGCCGGGCATGAACGGCCTGCTGTACGGGCTCTTCGCCGCGGGCAACATGCTGGCCGGCATCGCCGTCGGCGCCATCGCCTGGAAGTCCGGCCCCCGCCGCCGGCTGGTCCTCGGCTACACCGGTCTGACCATCGCCGCGTCGCTGCTGTGGTCCGCGCACTCCGCGGTGCTGCTCGGCGCGCTCGGCCTGGTCGTCGGCCTGTGCATCGCCCCGGCCCTGATCAGCGGCTACACGCTGGTCGAGTCGCTGGTCCCGGCGTCCGCCCGCACCGAGGCGTTCACCTGGCTGACGGGCGCCGTGGCACTGGGCCAGGCGGTCGCCGTGACGGTGGCCGGGCGGCTCGCGGACGGGTACGGCGCGAGCACCGGTTTCCTGGTCCCGCTGGCCGGTACGGCCATGGCGCTGGCCACCCTGGTGGCGCTCCGGTCGAGGCTCGCGCCGCGTCCGGCCACCCGGACCGTGGCACGTGGCGTCGGTCACCGCGTACCGGTGACGGTGGACTGATCCCGCGGAATACGTCAGTATGGACAGTCGTTAGCACTCAATGAGTGAGAGTGCCAGGAGGAAGACAAGTGCCGACCTACCAGTACCAGTGCACCGAGTGCGGCGAGGGCCTCGAGGCGGTGCAGAAGTTCACCGATGACGCCCTGACCGAGTGCCCGAACTGCCAGGGACGCCTGAAGAAGGTGTTCTCGGCCGTCGGCATTGTCTTCAAGGGCTCCGGCTTCTACCGCAACGACAGCCGTGGCGCGTCGTCGAGCAGCTCGCCCGCGTCGAAGTCGGGCTCCTCGGCCTCGACGAGCTCGTCCGGCTCCGCGCCGAGCTCCGCCTCGGGCTCCTCCTCGTCGGACTCCAAGCCCGCCACGTCCAGCGCGGCCGGAAGCTCCAGCTCCGCCGCCTGACCCGGCTCTCCCCGGACCCTGCCGTCTCCCACGGCGGGGTCCTCGGCGTATCCGGGCACGGCTAGGGTGAGCCGCATGGCGAACGCAACGAAGGCAGGCAACGGCGCGGGCGACGGTGACCGTGAGGACAACGGTGACGGGCTCCGCGCGGACATCGGCGTCATCGGCGGCTCCGGCTTCTACTCCTTCCTGGAGGACGTCACCGAGGTTCGAGTGACCACCCCGTACGGCAGCCCGAGCGACTCGCTGTTCTTCGGCGAGCTGGCCGGCCGCCGGGTGGTCTTCCTGCCCCGGCACGGCCGCGGCCACCACCTGCCGCCCCACCGCATCAACTACCGGGCCAACCTGTGGGCCCTGCGCTCGGTGGGCGTGCGCCAGGTCCTCGGGCCGTGCGCGGTGGGCGGCCTGCGTCCCGAGTACGGGCCCGGCACGCTGCTGGTGCCGGACCAGCTGGTGGACCGGACGAAGAGCCGCACCCAGACGTACTTCGACGGGGAGCCGCTGCCCGACGGGACCGTGCCGAACGTGGTGCACACCTCGTTCGCCGACCCGTACTGCCCCGACGGGCGCAAGGTGGCCCTCGCCGCGGCGCACGGGCGGGGCTGGGAGGCGGTGGACGGCGGGACGATGGTCGTCGTGGAGGGCCCCCGCTTCTCCACGCGCGCCGAGTCGCGGTGGCACGCCGCGATGGGCTGGTCGGTGGTCGGCATGACCGGGCACCCCGAGGCGTACCTCGCGCGCGAGCTGGGTCTCTGCTACACGTCGATGGCGCTGGTGACGGACCTGGACGCGGGCGCCGAGACCGGCGAGGGCGTCTCGCACACCGAGGTGCTGCGGGTCTTCGGCGAGAACGTGGGCCGTCTGCGCGAGGTGCTGTTCGACGCGGTCGCCGGGCTGCCCGAGACGGACAGCCGCTCGTGCCTGTGCACCCATGCCCACGACGGATGGGACCTGGGCATCGAACTGCCGTGACCGCCCGGGCCGTGACCGCCCGGCCGTGACCGCCCGGCCGTGACCGCCCGGCCGTGACCGTCCGGCCGCGACGGTGGTCGGGTGGCCGGCGGGTGCGGTGGCGAACGCCGGGGCGGAGGGGTGCGGGTGGGCGCGCTCGGGCGAGTGCGCCGGGCGAGGCGGGCTCATCGGCGGGTTCACCGGTGTCCGGCACTCCGGCGGGTGACGGGGGTTTCCCCATCGCGGGGGTTGTCCACAGGCCCGAGCGGGATCGGGGCGGGCGCGGGATCGTGAGGGCGTCGCCGGACAGCCGGCGCAGCTGATACCCGGTCCCGGTCCCTCAGGCAGGCGGTGGTTGCCATGACGTCCCGTTCCTCCTCACCCTCTCCCGCTTTCCCGTCCTCCTCTTCGCCGTCCTCCCCCCTCCCGCCCTCCGCCTCCCTCCCCACCACTCCCCCGTCCGGCTTCCCGGCCGCGCGAGGGACCGCGCTGCCGGTGCCCGAGACGCATGGCGTGCCGCAGTTCGCGCCGGTGCGGGTGCGGGGCGGTCGGCACCGGTTGCGCCGGGCCGTGCGACGGCGGCGGCGTGCGATGGCGGCGGGGCTCGCCATGACGGCGGCGGCGCTGGCGGCCTCCGCCCCGGGGTCCCGCGGGCCCGCCGAGGCGGACCGCCCGCAGGCCGCCGCGACTCCCGAGCGGGGACCGGTCGAGATGGTGGCCGCCCCGGTCCGGATCGCCGACGGTGCGACGGTACGACTGCTGCGGCCCGGCGACCGCGTCGACGTGATCGCGTCGCCGGTCCCGTCGGCGGCGGACGGTGAGGGCGGTGCCCGCGTGGTGGCCCGGGGCGCTCGTGTCGAGAAGGTGCCGCTTGAGCAGGGCGGCTCGCCGGACGGGGGCGCGCTCGTGGTGCTGTCCGTCCCGCGGGCCGTCGCCGCCGGACTGGCCGGAGCGGGGACGACGTCCCGTCTGGCGGTGACGCTGTGCTGAGCCGCCCCGGGGCGGTCGGCCGCCGTTCGACGAGCCCCTCTCGTCACCTGTCCGTGTGTACGGATTGGACGGTTATGACCGGTGCGCGGCGTAATGGCTCAGCCAACTGCACATGCGACGAAGGGCACCGTGGTGAGCCAGGAGAAGAACCAGAACCTGCTGGAGGGCTTCAAGGCCTTCCTGCTGCGCGGAAACGTGATCGACCTGGCGGTCGCGGTGGTGATCGGCGCCGCCTTCACCAACATCGTGAACGCGATCGTCAAAGGAGTGATCAGCCCGGTCGTCGGCGCGTTCGGCACCAAGAACCTGGAGAGTTACCGGTCCTGCCTGAAGAGCCCGTGCCAGGTGAACGCAAGCGGCGAGGTCGTCCAGGGCGTCGCGATCCTGTGGGGCTCGGTCCTCAGTGCCACGCTCAGCTTCCTGATCACCGCGGCCGTCGTCTACTTCCTGATGGTGCTGCCGATGGCCCGGTACTTGGCCCGCCGGGCGGCCCTGCGGCGGGAGAGGCAGGGCGTGGAGGAGATGCTGGAGGTCACGGAGCTGGAGCTTCTGAAGGACATCCGGGACGCCCTCGTCGCCCAGCGGGGAGCCGGGCGCGACGCCCCGTGAGCACGTCGGCTCAGAGGTGGTGCGGCGGCTTCTCGTCCAGGAAGCGCGCGAGGTCGGCGGCGCTGTCGCCGCCCGGAGGCCGCTCACCCCACCCACGGTCCGTATCGTCCGCGGACGGCTGGTCCAGCGGATCGTCGAAGATCAGCGCCGGTGTCCTCTTCCTGGGACCGGCCGGGGCACGGGGGCTGTCCGGACCGTTGTGGCGGTCCGCGTCCCCGCTGTCCGGGCCTTGCGTGTTCTTCGAAATGTTCGGACTCACATTCTGCGGGTTCTTCTCTTCCTCCGGCGCCGATGCGGTCTTCGCATCACGCGGTCCGGGGGCGGGGGCGGTCCTCATCCCCCCAGCGTACGCCGGTTCTCGGCGGCCGTCGGGGTGGTGCGAACACAGCCCCGGGACGACGAGGAACGGCAGCACCACCACGTCGCGCGGGGGTCAGGCGGGCCGGCGGTTTCGCGGACCGCTCCGGTCGCCGGCCGGTGCCGGCGACCGGTCCGTCACCGGTGGGGTGCCCGGCCCCGGCTCCCCCGTGGGGGCGGTGGCCCCGCGCGGCGCCCGCGCGGGGTGCGCCGGATCGTCCGTGGGGGTGGGCGGGGTGCTGAGGCCGGGGTCACCCTCCGGGTCGCCGGTCGGGGCGGGTGGAGCACCCGGCCCGGGCTCGCCCGTGGGGGCGGGGGCCTCGCGGGGGGCCGGGTCCCCTCCGGGCGCGGGCGGGTCGGCTGGGGCCGGGTCCGCCGGCGCGGGGGCGTCGGGCCGGGGCGGAGGGTCGGTGGGCTCGGTCACGCGACCACCGTAGGGGCACAGCCGGCGGTTCGCCCGTTGTGGGGACTTCGGGGGTCACCGCTTCCCACTGATGGCGCCCGGCGGCGGCGGCTCTGCTGTTCTGGTGGGATGACCTCCCCTCCCCGTACGCCCCTGCGGCCCCTGCTCTCGCGCAGCCGCGACGAGACGCACCGCGCCGCCACGCCCCTGGAGCTCTTCTTCGACCTGTGCTTCGTCGTGGCGGTCGCCCAAGCGGGCGTCCAGCTGGTGCACGCCGTCGCCGAAGGGCATGCCGGGGACGGCATCGCCCGGTACGCCATGGTGTTCTTCGCCATCTGGTGGGCGTGGATGAACTTCACCTGGTTCGCCTCGGCGTACGACAACGACGACGCCCTGTACCGGGTCGTGACCCTCGTCCAGATCGCCGGCGTCCTGATCCTGGCCGCCGGGGTGTCCCGGGCCTTCGAGGAGCAGGACTTCCTCCTCGTGTGGCTCGGGTACGTGGTGATGCGGCTCGCCCTCGCCTCGCAGTGGCTCCGCGCCGCACGGGCCGCGACCGGCGCCGAGCGGACCATGGCGCTGCGGTACGCGGCCGGGGTGACGCTGTGCCAGGTGGGGTGGACGGCGCTGGTGCTGGCGCCCGAAGGGGCCCGCCCGTGGGTCTTCCTGGTCATGGTGGTGGCCGAGCTCGCCGTACCGCCGCTCGCCGAGCGGGACTACGCGTCCGGCTGGCACCCGCACCACATCGCCGAGCGGTACGGGCTGTTCACCATCATCGTGCTCGGCGAGACCATCGCAGCGGCGACCGTCGCCGTGAAGACGGGCGTCGAGGACAACGACGCGCTGGGCGACCTGCTGCCGATCGCGGCCGGCGGACTGTTGCTGATCTTCGCGGCCTGGTGGATCTACTTCGTCGTCCCGGCCCACCAGCGGCTGCTGTCCAATCGGCAGGCGTTCCTGTGGGGCTACGGCCACTACCTGATCCAGGCGTCGGCGGCGGCGATCGGCGCGGGCATCGAGGTCGCGGTCGAGCAGGCGGTCGGCAAGGCGCGCCTGTCGGCGACCGCGGCGGCGGCCTCGGTGACGCTCCCGGCGGCGCTGTTCCTGCTGGTGGTGTGGACGCTGCACTCGCGCCACTTCAAGTTCGGGATCGCGCAGCAGCTGGTGCTGCCGTGCGCCGCGCTCGGAATCCTGGTGTGCACGTTCGCGGGGCGCTGGGGCGTCCTCGCGGCCGGGCTCGTCGCGGCGGCGGCCGTCGTGGCCGGAGTCGCGCTCACCACCCGTACGGAGCGTGGTACGCAGGGGGGATGACTGACGCACTGACGGACGTGGCCGGCCTGCGGGTCGGCCACGCGCGCGTACCGGGGGACAACGCCCTCAGCGGCACCACGGTGGTCCTCGCGCCCGAGGGCGGGGCGGTCGCCGCCGTGGACGTCCGGGGCGGCGGGCCCGGGACCCGGGAGACCGACGCGCTCGACCCTCGCAACCTGGTCCAGCGGATCGAGGCGGTCGTCCTCACGGGCGGCAGCGCGTACGGGCTGGAGGCGGCGGCCGGGGTGATGGCCTGGCTGGAGGAGCGCGGCCGCGGCGTGCGGGTGGGCCCCGACCCGTCGCAGGTGGTGCCGGTGGTCCCGGCGGCCTGCGTGTTCGACCTGGGGCGGGGCGGCGACTGGAAGGCGCGCCCGGACGCCTCGACCGGACGCGCGGCGGTGGGGGCGGCGGACGCGACCGGTCCGGGCGCCCCCGTGGAGTGCGGTTCCGTCGGCGCCGGGACCGGGGCGGTGATCGGCGGGATGAAGGGCGGGGTCGGTACGGCCAGTACGGTCCTGTCGTCCGGGATCACCGTCGGCGCGCTGGTCGTGGCCAACGCGGTGGGCTCGGCGGTCGACCCGCTGACCGGCGCGCTGTACGGGGCGTACGGGGACGGGCCGGTCGAGCTCCCGAGCCCGGAGGTGCACGCGGCGGCGGCACGGCGGCTGGCCGAGGCGCTGGAGCGCAACGACTGGCCGCCGCTGAACACCACGCTCGCGGTGGTCGGTACGGACGCGGAGCTGACCCGCGCGCAGGCGCAGAAGCTGGCGGGGACGGCGCACGACGGCATCGCGCGCGCCGTTCGGCCGGTGCACCTGCTCAACGACGGCGACACCGTGTTCACGCTCGCGACGGGTGCGCGCCCGCTCCCGGACACCGACGGGCCGTTGGCGCTGAACGAGCTGCTGTCGGCCGGGGCCACCGTCGTGACCAGGGCGATCGTCCGCGCGGTACGGGCGGCGGCGTCGGTGTCGGGGCCGGGCGGCGCCTTCCCCGCGTACCGCGACCTGTACCGGCTCGACTGAGGCGGTGCGGACGGGAGTCGGGCGGGGCGCGCGGGAACCCGGGCCGCGCGCCCCTCGTTTTGTGGAAGTCGGACGCGTTGTCAGACCCAGGCACTACCTTAAGCAAGCATCGAGTGACACGCGGCGACGGCCTGGAGACCCCTCTTGAACGTTCCGAACGACGAGACGACCGAGATGCACGTCGAGCGCCTCCTGGGGCGGGCGCTCAACTCCTTCGACCTGCCCGACGCGCTGGTCGAGCGACTGGACTCCGCGCTGGCGCACGCCAGTTCGCTGCACTCGTCGCACCACAGCGCGGCGCTCCACCGGGTGACGTACCGGCACACGTACCTGCTCGCCGACGGCTCGTCGCTGACGCTGTGGGAGCTGGTGCACAACACCGGGCGGGACGGCCGGGAGCAGCACGAGCTGTACGCGGACGAGACCGACGTACGGCTCGCCGCCTCCCGTGTGCCGGTCGGCCTGCCCGATCCGGAGGGCGACCTGGACGTCGACCTCGACGCGGACCTGGAGCTGCTGGGCGCGTTACTGACCCGGCCGGTGGCCCCGGCCCCGGTGGTGTACGAGCCGGACCACTCGGCGGACCACGCGCGCCGGGTGCTGCGCCGCGCGGAGAACGCCGACCGGCCGGGCGAGGCGGTGGCGGCGCGGCTGCGGGGAGCGTTCGCACACCACATCAAGCAGGTCTTCGGCCGGCAGTGCGCGGTGGCCGGCAAGGACGCCGGGTTCACGCTGTACGAGCACGCGTTCCTGCTGATGGACGGCAGCGAGATGAGCGTCTGGGAGGTGGAGCACACGGCGACGCCGGACGGCCGGCACATGTGCGAGGTGTACGAGGACGAGCACACCGCGCGCGAAGCCATGGAGCTCCGCGCGCGGGTACGGGGGCGCGTGCGCTGACGGGTGGGCCGGGGGCGGCGGTGCGCCGGGACCGGCCGGCCCGGGGTCGTCAGGCCGCGACGGTGACCTTCTCGTGGGTCTCCCCCGGTTCGCCGTCCACCGGTCCGGCGGACGGCGCCCGGCGGGTACGGCCCTTGAGCAGGATCACCAGGGCGGCGCTCACCAGGGTTCCGGCGAGGATCGCGACCAGGTACAGCGCCGGGTTGCCGATCAGCGGGACGACCCAGATCCCGCCGTGCGGGGCGCGCAGGGTGCACTCGAAGAGCATGGACAGGGCGCCGGTGACCGCGCCGCCCGCCATCGCCGACGGGATGACCCGCAGCGGGTCGGCGGCGGCGAAGGGGATCGCGCCCTCGGTGATGAACGAGGCGCCGAGCACCCAGGCCGCCTTGCCGTTCTCCCGCTCGGCCTTGGTGAACAGCTTGCCACGCACCAGGGTGGCCAGGGCCATCGCCAGGGGCGGGACCATGCCGGCGGCCATCACGGCGGCCATGACCTTCAGCGACCCCTCGTTGGGGTTGGTGAGCCCGCCGATGGCGAAGGCGTAGGCGACCTTGTTGAGCGGGCCGCCCAGGTCGAAGCACATCATCAGGCCGAGGATCACGCCCAGGGCGACCGCGTTGGCGCCGGACAGGCCGGACAGCCAGTCGGTCAGCGCGCTCTGGAGCGACGCGATCGGCTTGCCGATCACCAGGAACATCAGGAAGCCGACGATCGCCGACGAGACGAGGGGGATGACGACGACGGGCATGATGCCGCGGAGCGCTGCGGGCACCCTGACCCGCTGGACGGCCCGCACCACCGCGCCCGCGATCAGGCCGGCGGCCAGGCCGCCGAGGAACCCCGCGTCGATGGTGAGGGCGACGGCACCGCCGACGAAGCCGGGAACGAGGCCCGGCCGGTCGGCCATGCCGTACGCGATGTAGCCGGCGAGTACCGGGACCAGGAAGCCGAACGCCAGGGCGCCCGTCTGGAACAGCAGCGCGGCCCAGCTGTCGGCCTGGCCCCAGGCGAAGTGCTCGGCGACGGACGGTGCCTTGTTGACGGCGTAGCCGCCGATGGCGAACCCGAGGGCGATGAGGAGGCCGCCCGCGGCGACGAACGGGACCATGTAGCTCACGCCGGACATGAGCCAGGTACGGAGTCTGGTGCCGTAGCCGTCGCCGGGCTCGCCCGCGTCGTCGACCGGGTTCTTGGGGGCCGCCGGGCCGGTGGCCTCACCGCGCGCGGCCCTGTCGCGGAGCTCGGCGATCAGTTCCGGGGCCCGGTTGATGCCCGCCTTGACGCCGACGTCGACCGTGGGCTTCCCGGCGAACCGCTCCTTCTCCCGCACGGGGACGTCATGGGCGAAGATCACGCCGTCGGCGGCGGCGATGACGCCGGGGTCGAGCCGGGTGAACCCGGCGGAGCCCTGCGTCTCGACGACCAGCTCGACCCCGGCGTCCCGGCCGGCGTTCTCCAGGGACTCGGCAGCCATGTAGGTGTGCGCGATGCCGGTGGGGCAGGACGTGACGGCCACGACCCGGAACCGTGCGGCCGGGGCGCCCTCGGAGGTCACCGCGGCAGGGCCGTCCGCGTCGGCGGAAGGCGCCGAGGGGGCCGGAGCCGGGGAGGGTGCCGCAGCCGCGGGGGCCGCCGGCGCGTCGGCCACCGCGGAACCCGACCCCTCGGCGCCTTCCGCCACCGCGGAACCCGACGCCTCGGGGCCCGACGCCTCCGGAGCGGTCGACGCCGCCGGGGCAGGCGCCGGGTCCGGGGCGTCGCCCCGGATCAGGGCGGCGGCGGCGACCGGCGAGGTGGTCGTGCGGAGGGCCGTCGTGAACCCGGCGTCCATCAGGCGGCGGGCCAGGGACGAGAGGATCGTCAGGTGGGCGTCGTCCGCGCCCGCCGGGGCGGCGATCAGGAAGATGAGGTCCGCCGGGCCGTCGGGGGCGCCGAAGTCGATACCGGGGACCGAGCGGCCGAAGGCGAGCGTGGGCTCCGTGACGTGCGCGCTGCGGCAGTGCGGGATGCCGATGCCGCCGTCCAGGCCGGTCGGCATCTGCGCCTCGCGCGCCGCCACGTCGGCCAGGAAGCCGTCCAGGTCGGTCACCCGGCCGAGCCGCACCAGGCGCTCGGCGAGCGAACGGGCCGCTTCTTCCTTGGTGTTCGCGGCCAGGTCGAGGTCGACCAGGTCCGCGGTGATCATGTCGCTCATCGCGGGCTCCCTTGTTCGCTCAGGTATCGGTCGAGGGGTACGTCGGCGGTCACGGTGACCGCCGCCGGGTCGAGGTCGGACGGTGTGGGCATCTCGCTGCCCGGCAGCCGCACGGCCGCCGCGCCGTGCGCCACGGCCGCCGCCAGGGCGTCCGGGCCCTCGCCGCCCGCGGCGAGGAAGCCCGCCAGGGAGGCGTCGCCGGCGCCGACGTTGCTGCGTACGGCGTCGACGGCGGCGTACCCGTAGAAGGCGCCGGCCTCGCAGACCAGCAGTTGGCCGTCCGCGCCCAGGCTGGCCAGCACCGCCCCGGCGCCCGCGCCGCGCAGTTCCTCCGCCGCCTTGAGCGCGTCGCCCACGGTGGCGAGGGGGCGGCCGACCGCTTCGGCGAGTTCCTCGGCGTTGGGCTTGACCACGTCGGGGCGGGCGCGCAGCCCGGCGAGGAGCGAGGGGCCCGAGGCGTCCAGGGCGATCCGCGAGCCGTACCCGTGCGCGCGGGTGACGAGGTCGGCGTACCAGGCGGGGCCGAGGCCGCGCGGCAGGCTGCCGCAGCAGGCGACCCAGTCGGCGGTGGGCGCGTGGGCGCCTACCGCCGCGAGGATCGCCTCCGACTCCCCCGGGGTCAGCCGGGGGCCCGGTGCGTTGATCTTCGTGAGCGTGCCGTCCGGTTCGGCGACCGCGATGTTGGAGCGGGTGTGGCCCTTCAGCGGGACGGGCGCCACCACGATGCCCTCGTCGGCCAGCAGTTCGGCGACGAGCGCGCCGGGGGTGCCGCCCAGCGGTACGACGGCGACGGTGCGATGCCCGGCCGCGGCCACGGCCCGGGAGACGTTGACGCCCTTGCCGCCGGGGTCCACGCGCTCGGCGGTGGCGCGCAGCACGTCGCCACG
The DNA here is from genome assembly GCF_056432045.1 of Streptomyces sp. NPDC045701. NCBI lineage: Bacteria > Bacillati > Actinomycetota > Actinomycetes > Kitasatosporales > Streptomycetaceae > Streptomyces > Streptomyces sp. NPDC045701. Next base: position 13,353 of record NZ_JBWKJV010000025.1, read on the forward strand.
GGTGAGGGCCGGGACCTCGTAGGTCCGGTCCAGGGACGGGTTGGGGGTGACGGTGAGGATCACGCGCGTACGACCTCCGTACCGGCCGCCTCGATGGCCGCCGCTCGTTCGGCGCCCAGCCCGGTGTCGGTGATGAGCAGGTCCACGTCGGCGAGGTCGCCGAAGCGGGCGAAGTGCTCCTCGGCGTGCTTGGCCGAGTCGGCGAGCAGCACCACGCGCCGGGCGGCGCCGATCATGGCTCGCTTCACGGCGGCCTCGGCGAGGTCCGGGGTCGTGAGCCCGCGCTCGGCGGAGAACCCGTTGGCGCCGAGGAGCAGGACGTCGGCGCGGACCTCGGCGTACGCCCGCAGCGCCCACGCGTCCACGGCGGCGCGCGTGCGGTGCCGGACGCGTCCGCCGACCAGGTGGAGGGAGATCCCGGGGTGGTCGGCGAGGCGGAAGGCGACGGGCAGGGCGTGGGTGACGACGGTGAGCGAGCACTCCGGGGGCAGCCCGGCCGCCACCCGGCCCACGGTGGACCCGGCATCGAGGATGACGCTGCCGTCCTCGGGCAGCTCGGCGAGCGCGGCCCGCGCGATGCGGTCCTTCTCGTCGGCCGCGGTGGACTCGCGCTCGGCGAGGTCGGGCTCGAAGTCGAGCCGCCCGGCCGGAATGGCGCCGCCGTGCACCCGGCGGACGAGTCCGGCACGGTCCAGGGCCTTGAGGTCGCGCCGGATCGTCTCGGCGGTGACCTGGAGCTGCTCGGCGAGGGACAGCACGTCGACCCGGCCGCCCTCACGGGCGAGGCGCAGGATCAGCTGCTGGCGCTCCGGTGCGTACATGTGGTTTTACGTCCGATCGATGCCCGAAATTGTGGTTTCACCAGCAGGCTACGACCAGATACCCGGGAAGTAAACACACCCGGGCAAACGGAAGGCCCGGCTCCGGGGCGTTCCTCCCAGGAGTCGGGCCTTCGCGGGCCGGTCCCGCCGGCCGGACCTCAGCGGGCCGGCACCGGCTCCGGCTCGCCGTCGGCCGGTACGCCGTCGGGCAGTGCGGTGTCGGCCGCCGCCGCGCCCTCGATGTGCTGCTTCGGGCGCCCGGGCAGGGCGAACATCACGGCGAAGATCACCCCGAGGACCGCGACGACCCACCACAGCGACCCCCGGAAGGCGTCCGCGAACGCGGCCCCGACCTCGGCCGGCGCGAGCCGCTCCTCGTCGATCACGCCGAAGAAGACCACCGAGACCAGGCCGAGGCCGAGCGCCGTACCCATCTGCCCGGTCGTGTTGATGAGGCCGGACGCCGACCCCGCGTGCTCGCGCGGCACGTCGGACAGCACCGCGTCCGTCAGCGGCGCCACGATCAGGCCCATGCCGGCGCCCATCACGATCAGCGGCGCGGCCATCTGCCAGGGCTCGATCCCGGTCCCGTACCGGCCGGCCTCCCAGATGTAGAGGAGCACCCCGGCGATCATCGTCAGCGCGCCGGCCTGGAGCACCTTCCGCCCGAAACGCGGCACCAGCTTCTGCACGGACATCCCGGCGGCTGCCGACACCGCGATCGAGAACGGCACACCGGTCAGACCGGCCTTCAGCGGGCTCCAGCCCAGCCCGATCTGCATGTAGAGCGTCCAGACCAGGAAGAAGATGCCCATCACGACACCGAAGGTCAGTTGCACCGCGATGCCCGCCGCGAAGCTCTTGACCCGGAACAGCGACAGCTCGACCAGCGGTGACCCGTCCTTGCGCGTCTTGTGCTTCTCGTACGCCACGAACGCGCCGAACACCGCCAGGCTGGCGATCATGCACACATGGCCCCACAGCGGCCAGCCCAGCTCACGGCCGCGCGTCAGCGGGTAGATCAGCATGAGCAGGCCCAGCGTGACCAGCGCGACGCCGACCAGGTCCAGCCGCATCGCCCGGTCGGCACGCGACTCGGTGATGAACTTCCGGCCCAGGATCAGCCCGGCGATGCCGACGGGCAGGTTGATGAGGAAGATCGGCCGCCACTCCAGCCCGAACAGGTTCCACTGGGTCAGCAGCGCGCCCAGCAACGGTCCCGAGACGGCCCCGAGCCCCACGATCGCGCCGAACATCCCGAACACCTTGCCGCGCTCGTGCGCCGGGAAGGTGACGTGGATGATCGCCAGCACCTGCGGCACCATCATCGCGGCCATCGCGCCCTGCAACAGCCGGGAGGCGACCAGCATCTCGGGATTGGCGGCGAACCCGCACAGGGCGGACGCGAGGGTGAACCCGGCGATGCCCACGAGGAAGAGCCGCTTGCGGCCGTAGATGTCGCCCAGCCGGCCACCGGTGATCAGCCCGGCGGCGAACGCCAGCGCGTAACCGGCGGTGATCCACTGGATCGCGCCGAACGAGGCGGACAGGTCCCGCTCGATGCTGGGGATGGCGATGTTGACGATGGTGACGTCGACGAGGTCCATGAACGCGGCCGTCATGACGATGGCGAGCGCCAGCCATCGCCGGCGATCGGCCGCCGACGACGCCGTACCGGTGGTACTGGTGGTGGAGGAGGTCATGCCGGGAAGCTAATCCGTATATAGGTCAGGTCGTGTCCTAGTGGGCGCGCATGCTGGACGGCATGACGGACACTCCGGCACGACTCCTGAATCTGCTGTCGCTCCTCCAGACCCCGCGCGAGTGGCCGGGCAGCGAGCTGTCCGACCGGCTGGGCGTCAGCCCGCGCACGATCCGCCGTGACATCGACCGGCTGCGGGACCTCGGCTACCCGGTCGAGGCGAGCCGGGGCGCGGTCGGCGGGTACCGGCTGGTCGCGGGCGCCGCGATGCCGCCGCTGCTGCTGGACGACGAGGAGGCGGTGGCCATCGCCGTGGGACTGCGCGCCGGGGCCGGCCACGCCATCGAGGGCGTGGAGGAGGCGGCGGTACGGGCGCTGGCCAAGCTGGAGCAGGTCCTCCCCTCGCGGCTGCGGCACCGGGTCGCCACCCTGCAGCACGCGACGATCCCGCTGACGCGCGGCGACGGCGCCACGGTCGCCCCGTCGACGCTCACCACCCTCGCGGCGGCGGTGACCGCCCACGAGCGGCTCCGGTTCGGCTACCGCGCGGGCGACGGGACGGAGTCGAAGCGGCAGGTGGAGCCGTACCGCCTGGTCTCGACCGGCCACCGCTGGTACCTGGTGGCGTACGACCTGGAGCGCGAGGCCTGGCGGACCTTCCGCGTGGACCGGGTCACGGAGCCGTTCGCGACGGGCGCCCGGTTCACCCCGCGCGAGCTGCCGACGGGCGACGCGGCGGAGCTGTTGTCGCACACCACGTCGCGCAACCAGCCCGAGCACGACGTGGACGTCACCTTCGCGGCGCCCGCCCAGTTCGTGACCGCACGGCTGCCGGCGCACCTGGCACCCACGCCGACGGGCGACCGCACATGCCGGCTGCGCGCCAGGTCGGCCGACTCGGTGGAGTGGCTGGCGCTGCGCCTGGCGCTGGTGGACTGCGAGTTCACCGTGCACGGCCCGGACGCGCTGGCCGGGTACGTCACCGCCCTGGCCGGCCGCCTGACACGCGCGGTGCCCGCGGCGCCCTGACCTCGGGCAGCGGCGCGGGCTCGGTGCGCGGCGCCCCGACCCCCGGGGCGGCGGCGCGCACGACGACGGCGGCCCCGCCACAAGGGCGGGGCCAACGAGCCGGACGCTGCGGCGGCGGGCCGGAGCCCGAGGGGCTCAGGCCGCCGCGTCGAAGCCGGTGTCGCGGGCCATGCGCTTCAGTTCGAGGAGCGCGTGCTTCTCGATCTGGCGGATCCGCTCGCGGGTCAGGCCGTGCTCCTTGCCGACCTCGGTCAGCGTTCGTTCCCGGCCGTCCTCGATGCCGTACCGCATGCGGATGATCGAGGCCGTCCGGTTGTCGAGCTTGCCGATCAGGTCGTCCAGCTCCTCGCTGCGCAGCAGCGTCAGCACCGACTGCTCGGGCGACACCGCGGACGTGTCCTCCAGCAGGTCGCCGAACTGGGTCTCACCGGCGTCGTCCACCGGCATGTTCAGCGACACCGGGTCACGCGCCCAGTCCAGGACGTCGATGACCCGCTCCGGGTTGGAGCCGAGCTCGGCGGCGACCTCCGCCGGCTCCGGGTCCCGGCCGTGCTCGCGGTTGAACTCCCGCTGCACGCGCCGGATGCGGCCGAGCTCCTCCACCAGGTGCACGGGGAGGCGGATGGTGCGCGACTGGTCGGCGATCGACCGCGTGATGGCCTGGCGGATCCACCACGTCGCGTACGTCGAGAACTTGAAGCCCTTGGTGTAGTCGAACTTCTCCACGGCGCGCACCAGGCCGGCGTTGCCCTCCTGGATGAGGTCGAGAAGGGGCAGGCCGCTGCGCGGATAGCGGCGGGCGACGGCCACGACGAGACGCAGGTTCGACCGGATGAAGACGTCCTTGGCACGCTCGCCCTCGGCCGCCAGGCGCTCCAGCTCCTCGCGGGACGCGCCCGCGGCGCCGGAGTCCACCTCACCCTCGAGGATCTGCTGGGCGAACACGCCCGCCTCGATGGTCTGGGACAGCTCGACCTCCTTGGCGGCGTCGAGCAGGGGCGTGCGCGCGATCTCGTCGAGGTACATGCCGACCAGGTCGCGGTCGGCGATCTCCCCGCCCACGGCGCGAACGCTGCTTGCCCGGTCCGTGGTCCTGGTCTCACTGCCGGTGGACTGACGACGGGCGACGGCACGGGTTGCCATGCGAGCTCCCTTGCTGAGTAGGTCGCGACACCCTCCCGGGTGCCCTGCATCCGACGGAAACAACGACTGGAATCCGGACAGAATTCCCATGGCGCCCGTCAATTCCCGAGATCTTGCAGTACCCTGTCGCGCCACCGAGGGAGGGCGGATGCCGCGCGACGACGAAGAGGTGCAGGTCAGCCCGGGGGCGGAAGGTGACCTCACCGCCCTCACGGACATCTACAACCACTATGTCCGTGAGACGGCCATCACATTCGACATCGCCCCCTTCACCCCGGAGGAGCGACGCCCCTGGCTGCGCTCCCACCCGGAGGACGGCCCCCACCGCCTGCTGGTCGCCCGCGGGCCCGGCGCCGCGGGGCCGGTCCTCGGGTACGTGACCTCCAGCGCCTTCCGCCCGAAGGCCGCGTACCGCACCTCCGTCGAGGTGAGCGCCTACCTCGCCCCGGAGGCGGCCGGCCGGGGCGTCGGGTCGCTGCTCTACGCCCGGCTCTTCGAGGCGCTGGCCAAGGAGGACGTGCACCGTGCCTACGCGGGGATCGCGCTGCCGAACGAGCCGTCGGTGCGCCTGCACGCCCGCTTCGGCTTCCGGCACGTCGGCACCTACGCGGAGGTGGGCCGGAAGTTCGGGCGGTACTGGGACGTGGCCTGGTACGAGAAGGCCCTCCGGCCCGGCCCGGGGCCGGACCCGGACTCGGGGCAGGCCCCCGGGCCGGGACGGTGACCTAGCCGAACTGGACCGACCGCTTCGCCAGGCCCATCCAGAAGCCGTCGATGACACTGCGCCCGCCGGCCAGGTCGCCCGCCGTGTCGGCGGCGCCCAGCGTCACGAACAGGGGCGCGAAGTGCTCGGTGCGCGGGTGGGCGAGGGCGCCGGCGGGTGAGGCGTGCGCGAAGTCCAGCAGCGCGTCCACGTCGCCGCCGTCCAGCGCCCGCCGCCCCCAGTCGTCGAACTCCGCCGACCAGCCCGGCACGCCCGCGTGCCGCAGCGCCGCCAGGTTGTGGGTGAAGAACCCGCTGCCGACGATCAGCACGCCCTCGTCGCGCAGCGGCGCCAGCCTGCGCCCGATGTCCATCAGGCGGGCCGGGTCCAGCGTGGGCAGGGACATCTGGAGAACCGGCACGTCGGCGTCCGGGTACATCTCGACGAGCGGGACGTACGCCCCGTGGTCCAGCCCCCGGCCGGGGAGGTCCTGCACGGGCGTGCCGGGCCCGCGCAGCAGCTTGCGCACGGACTCGGCGAGGGCGGGCGCGCCGGGGGCGGCGTACCGCACCCGGTAGTAGTGCTCGGGGAAGCCCCAGAAGTCGTACACCAGCGGCGCGGTGACGGTGGCGCCGAGGGCCAGCGGCGCCTCCTCCCAGTGGGCGGAGACCATCAGGATCGCGGAGGGCTTCGGCAGGCCGGCGGACCAGGCGGCGAGCTGGCCGGGCCACAGGGGGTCGTCGGCGAGCGGCGGGGCGCCGTGGGAGAGGTACAGGGCGGGCATCCGCACCGCCCCGCGCTGTGCGGGCTCCTCGAAGGGGGTCATGACGGCGGCTCCTGACGTGCTGCTTCCATCCTACTTACTTGAAACTTAAAGCAGGTTCACCAGGGAGCGTACCGAGACTTTGTTCAACTTTCAAGAAGCCGTAGAGTGGATACATGGATACGGCACCGAACGGCGGGGACGAGCGACCGCGCTGGCTCAGCGACGACGAGCAGCGCGTCTGGCGCGCGTACCGGCACGCCACCACGCTGCTGGAGGACCACCTCGACCGCCAGCTCCAGCGCGACGCCGGGATGCCGCACATCTACTACGGGCTGCTCGTCCAGCTCTCCCAGGCCCCGCGCCGCCGCATGCGGATGACCGAACTCGCCAAGGACGCCAAGATCACCCGGTCCCGGCTGTCGCACGCCGTGGCGCGTCTGGAGAAGAACGGCTGGGTACGCCGCGAGGACTGCCCCTCCGACAAGCGCGGCCAGAACGCCTACCTGACGGACGAGGGCTACGAGGTGCTCAGGCGCAGCGCGCCCGGCCACGTCAGCGCCGTGCGCCAGGCGGTGTTCGACCGGCTCAGCCCCGAACAGGTCGACCAGCTCGGCGAGATCATGCGGCTCCTGGCGGAGGGCCTCCAGCCCGCCCGCCCCGACGCCGACCTGCCCTGGCTGCGCTGACCGCCTCAGGTCGTCAGCAGGACGCCCGCGTACGACGCCGCCGCGACGAGCACCCAGGCCGTCAGCCCCAGCGCGGCGACCCGCGCCCCGGTCCGCGACAGCGTCGGCAGGTGCACCGCGCTGCCCAGCCCGAACAGGGCGGCGGCGAGCAGCAGTTCCTGAGCCGTCCCGGCGGTCCGGAGAGCCGGCTCCGGCAGCCACCCGGTCGTGCGCAGCGCCACCATGGCGAGGAACCCCGCGACGAACAGCGGCACCAGCGGCGGCCGGCGGCCCCCCGGCGCGGTGCGCCCCCGGCGCCGGGCCGCCACCGCCATCGCCGCGACCAGCGGGGCCAGCAGCGCGACCCGCATGAGCTTGACCAGCACCGCCTCGCCGAGCGCGCCCGGCCCGGCGGTCTGCGCGGCGGCGACCACCTGGCCCACGTCGTGCACGCCCGCCCCCACCCAGCGCCCGAACTGCGCGTCACTCAGGCCCAGGGGGCCGTGCAGCAGCGGGAGTACGGCGATGGCGAGCGTGCCGCACAGGGTGACCAGGGCCACCGAGGTGGCCGCGTCGTCCTCGTCGCTGTCACGCACCGCGCCGACCGCGCCGATCGCCGACGCCCCGCAGATCGCGTACCCCGCCGCGACGAGCACCGGCTGGTCACCCGGCAGCCCGAGGCGGCGCCCCAGCCACCAGGTACCGCCGAAGGTCGCGGCCACGACGCCGAGCACCATCGCGACGGTCCACCAGCCCACACCCAGGACGTCCCCGAGGCTCAGCCGCAGCCCGAGCAGGACGACACCGACGCGCATCAGGCGCTTGGCCGCCAGGGTCAGCCCCGGCCGGCAGCCGCCCCGGACGCGGTCGCGCAGCCACGGCGTGTGGGCGGCGGCGATCCCGAGGACCACGGTGGCGGTGAGCATCGGTACGGCCGGCACGGCGAGGTGCGCCAGCCAGGCCGCCGCGACCCCGGCGGCGGCGAGCGCGAGCCCGGGCAGAGGGCCGGGGCGGAGGCGGAGGCCGGGGCGGGTGCGGGAGCCGGGGCCCGCCCGGCCGCCCGACGCGACCGGGCGCGGACGCGGACGCGGGCCGACGAGCGCCATCAGCGGGCGGCGGGCAGGCGGTAGAGCCGCCGCACGCTGGTGCCCAGGCGGGTGATGTCGGCCCCGTAGACGTGCAGGGACAGGGCGGTGCGGTCACCGCTGTTGCGTACGGAGTGGATGTCGCCGGGCGGGGCGAATGCGGCCACCTCGCCGGCCCGGTTCACCACGTCCTCGGTGACGAGCAGCCGGGCGGAGGTGCCGTCCGGGACGAGCTGGTAGCGCCGCTCGTGCTCCTCGCCCTGGTGGACGCCGGCCGCGCACCACGAGACGTGGTCGTGGATGGGCGTGGACTGGCCGGGCAGCCAGACGATCGCGACGACGGAGAAGCTGCCGTCGGGCTCGGCGTGCAGGACGTGCTGGCGGTAGTGGGCGGGGTCGGACGCGCACTGCTCCGGGGTGAGCAGGTCGGGCGCGCCGAGGTGCGGGGCGATGCGTTCGGCCACGAGCCGGGAGGTCGGTTCGGGCGCCAGGCCGCGGTCGACGGTCTCGCGTACGGCGGTGACCAGGGCGCGCAGGCGTGCGGTGGTCGGACCGGCGGCGGCAACGGGGGTCGTCGTCATGGCGGCAGCGTCCGCCCGGCCGACCCATCACGTCCAAGGAGGGTTCTTTGCCGAGTACCCAACGAACGCTTATGGGTCGAGGAGGTTCAGCGGTCGGCCGGCTCCGGGCTCAGCAGCCGACCTTGGACTCGGCCACCGCGACGATCTCGTCGAGCATGAGGGCCGTGGCGGGGATCCTGAGGTGGTCGCGCAGGACGTACGCGTACACCTGGCGCCGGGTGTGCGGCTCGACGATCCGGCCGGTGACCTTGTCGTGGCAGAGGAACGACAGGACGAGCGCGGGCACCATGGCGATGCCGACGCCCGCCGCCACCAGGCTCTGCATCACCAGGTTGTCGTCCGTGGTGCAGGCGATGTCGGGGCTGAAGCCCGCCTCGGCGCAGGCGTGCAGGAAGTTGGCGTTGCAGCGCGCGCAGCCGGCGATCCACCGCTCGTGCGCCAGATCGGCCAGGTGCACGGCGCGGCGGCGGGCCAGGGGGTGCCCGGTGGGCAGCAGCACCGTGAGCGGGTCCTCCAGCAGCCTGAACTCGTCGAGCTCCTCGGGGACGTCGACCCGCAGGCCCGGGTAGCTGAAGGCCAGGGTGATGTCGCACTCGCCCCGGGCCGCCATCCGCAGGGACTCGGGCGGTTCGCTCTCCACCAGTTCCACCCGGACGCCCGGGTGCTGGGCCGCCATCCGGGCCATGGCCTCGGGCAGGATCGTCGCTCCGGCGCTGGGGAAGGCGCACACGCGCACCCGGCCGGAGCGCAACCTGGCTATGGCGTCGATCTGTTGCTGCGCGACGGACAGGCTGTCGAGGATCGTCCCGGAGTGCCGGGTGAGGGCCTCCCCCGCCTCGGTGAGCCGCAGGCCGCGCCCGACGCGGGTGAACAGCGGTGTGCCGACGTCCCGTTCCAGCGCCTTCATCTGCTGGCTGACGGCCGGCTGCGTGTACCCGAGGGCGCGGGCGGCCGCCGTATACGAACCGGTCCTGACCACCTCATGGAAGGTCTTGATGTACCGGGAGTCGAACACGTCGAAAGCATAAGCGGAAATTGGGGTACGGAAAGGGGTGCTCCCCGCCACTCCGGTGGCGGGGAGCACCCCTTTTCCGTCACGTCCGTACGCCGGTGGTGCCGTACCCCCGTACCCCCGTACCCCGGACGCCCTTGGTCCGTGAGCCCGTACTCCCGTACGGGCCGGACGGCTCAGTGCGCGACGACCGGGATCCTCACCGCGTCCGCGGCGAGGTCGCCCTCGCCGCCTTCCGCGACCGGCTGCGCACCGGTGCCCGGGCGGCCGGTGTTGATGAACGTGACCGCGATCGCGGCGGACACGACCAGGATGCCGACCGCCCACCAGATGGCGGCGGAGTACCCCTCCACCATGCCCTGCAACTGGAGCAGCTTCTGCGCCTGCGGGGAGGTCGCGGCGGCCGCGTGGTCGGTGATGTACGCGGTGGTCGCCGACGCGGCGATGGTGTTGAGCAGCGCCGTACCGATGGCGCCGCCGACCTGCTGCGAGGTGTTGACCATCGCGGAGGCCACCCCGGCGTCACGGGCCTCGACGCCGTGCGTCGCCAGGGACATGGCCGGCATGAAGGCCGTACCCATGCCGAGGCCCAGCAGGAGCTGCGCCGGCAGGATGAGCCCGGCGTACGACGAGTCGACCTCCAGCTGCGTCAGCAGCAGCATGCCGGTGGCGGCGGCCAGGAAGCCGGGGCCCATCAGCAGGCGGGGCGCGACGCGGGTCATCAGGCGGGCGCCGATCTGCGTCGAGCCCGTGATCATGCCGGCGATCATCGGCAGGAAGGCGAAGCCGGTCTTGACGGGCGAGAAGCCCTTGACGACCTGGAGGTAGTAGGTGAGGAAGAGGAACAGGCCGAACATCGCGATGATGGCGAGCCCCAGGGAGAGGTAGACACCGCCCCGGTTGCGTTCGGTGATCACGCGTAGCGGCAGCAGCGGCGACGTCACCTTCGCCTCGACGGCGAGGAACGCGGCGAGCAGCACCACGGAGGCGGCGAACAGGCCGATGGTGCTCGCGTCGGACCAGCCGTGCGACTCGGCGCGGGTGAAGCCGTACACCAGGGACACCAGGCCCAGCGTGGACAGGACGACGCCGGGGATGTCGAGCGGCGAGCGGTTGCGCCCGCCGGCCGGCTCACGGATCACGAAGTAGGCGCCCGCGGCGGCGACGACGGCGAAGGGGATGTTGACGAAGAACGTCCAGCGCCAGTCGAGGTACTCGGTGAGGACACCGCCGAGGATCAGGCCCACGGCGCCACCGCCACCGGCGATCGCACCGTAGATGCCGAAGGCCTTGGCGCGCTCCTTGCCGTCGGTGAACATCACCGCCAGCAGGGACAGCGCGGCGGGCGCGAGCAGCGCGCCGAAGGCGCCCTGGAGGGCGCGCGAGCCGAGCATCATGGCCTCGCCGGTGGCCGCGCCACCCAGCGCGGATGCCGCGGCGAAGCCCAGCAGGCCGACGACGAAGGTGCGCTTGCGGCCCCACAGGTCGGCGATGCGCCCGCCGAACAGCAGCAGGCCGCCGAAGGCGAGGGCGTAGGCGGTGATGACCCACTGGCGGTTGCCGTCCGAGATTCCCAGGTCCAGCTGGGCGGAGGGCAGCGCGATGTTCACGATCGTCGCGTCGAGCACGACCATGAGCTGGGCCAGGGCGATGAAGATCAGCGCTTTCCAGCGGCTGGGATCAGGAGCGAGGTCGGCGGATATGGGACCTGAAGCGGTTTTCGGCATGGGAGCAGCCACCTAGGGACTCGGAACAACGGAAAACGGACGTAAGGGCGGGGCCAAGGACAAGCGCCGGGACGGCCGGGAACGGTCGGTCGGGACGGGCCGGGATCAGCCGGTCGGGATCAGCCGGTCGGGAGAAGTCGGTCGGGAGGGGTCGGGATCGGCCGGAGGGGCCTCAGAGCTCGCGCCGGAGGTCCTCCAGGGTCGCGGCCGCACCGGGCAGCTCGGAACGCGCGGGCGTCTCCAGGCCGTCCAGGAACAGCTGCAGATGGCGGTGCACGAAGCGGTCGAAGTTCGGGCACGCCGAGCCGGGCAGCGGCCGGGTCAGCTGGGAGAGGCCGACCAGCAGGTCCCCGACGGCGACGTCGGTACGCAGCCGGCCTTCCGCCTGCGCCCGGTCGAAGAGGGTCTGTACGGCTTCCTCCAGGCGCGCGCGCTCCGCGAGCAGCTCGGGGTGGTCCCGGTCGAAGGCGCCGGAGAGCATCGGGCACAGGGCGCCGATCCGCTCGTCGGCGGCGGCGTGGGTGAAGCGGCGCAGCGCCTGGAAGGCGTCGCCCTCCTCGGCGGCCGCCTCCAGGGCCCGTTCGGTGGTGCGGGACATGACGGACAGGACGACCTCGTGGACGAGGGCGTCGCGGTCGGGGAAGTGCCGGTAGAGCGTGGCGTTGCCGATCCCGGCCCTGCGGGCGACCTCGTCGAACGGCACCTCGGGACCGAACTCGACGAACATCTCCCGGGCCGCCGTCACGATCCGCTCCCGGTTGCGCAGGGCGTCCGCCCGGGGACGGGGTGCGGGGCGCGGGGCGGCGCCGGTGGTGCCGGTGGTGCGGGTGCTCACGCTCGCGCTCGTCACGGTCGGTTTCCCTCTCCTCGCGCCCAACCGGGGACGGTTTCCCCGCTTGTCAGCGACACCGGGTTAAACGGGGAAGCCGTCCCCGTTTCATCCCGCCATCACTGTGACGTACACCACTCGTGCTCCCGGTGAGTAACCCACGTTCGGCCGCACCCGGCGGGCGCCTTCCACCGGCCCGGCAGAGGCTGATCGGACGGAGAGCAGCCCGGACCCGGCCGGCTGCCGGCGACCGAAGGCGATCAGCACGTATGCAGCAGACGCGCCGGCGGATACGCAGACCGGTCGCCCTCGGGGCGGCCGCCACCACCCTCGCCATGGCCGGGCTGGCCACGGCGAGCTCGACCCTCCCGGACCCGACCCGCGCGTCGGCCGGCCCCATAGCGGCCCGTGCCGCGGACGAGCCGGGACTCGCGCCGTGCCGGATCACGACCACCGTGGGGGTCCAGCTCTCGGAGGGCATACCCACGGGCCCGGAATACGCCCGCTCCACCGGCGAGGTCCGGGCCCTGACCCTGATGGTCGACTTCCCCGACGCCCCCGGCGAGGGCCCGGCGATGAGCCGGTTCGCCGAGTTCTTCCCGCAGACCACCGACTGGTTCCGCACCAGCTCGTACGGGCGGCTGCGCTACCGCCCCGAAGCGCCGCTGCGCGACTGGCTGCGGATGCCGATGCCGTTCGACTCGTACGGGATCGAGCGCGGCTCACCGTACGAACCCGGCTACCGCCGGCTGGTCCAGGACATCGTGACGGCCGCCGACCCGAAGGTCGACTTCAACGACTACGACCTGGTCAACGTCCTCGTCACCCCGAACGCGGGCCCCTCGGCGCTGGACACCGTCCTGTCCGTCACCTTCTCCGGCAACGGCGAGGCGCCGCACGCCGACGGGGCGCCGCTCGCCAACACGTCGTTCGTCTACAGCCGCCAGGACGACGGCTCGGGCACTTACCACGAGACCGGTTTCCGCGTGCTGCCGCACGAGAACGGCCACGTCTTCGGGCTGCCGGACCTGTACACCACCGAGGGCGGCGGCGCGGTGGGGCACTGGGACATCATGTCCGAGGACTGGGGGGCCAACAACGACCTGCTGGGCTGGCACAAGTGGAAGCTGGGCTGGATCGACGACCGCCAGGTGCGGTGCGCCTCCGCCTCCGGCACCCGCGACTACACGCTCACCTCACTGGCCCGGAAGGGCGGCCCGAAGCTCGCCTTCGTACCGCTCACCCCGGAGTCCGGGTACGCGGTGGAGGTGCGCACCCGCGACGGCAACGACGAGGCGGTGTGCGAGCCTGGCGTGCTGATCTACCACGTGCAGTCGGACGTGGACACCGGTCACGGCCCCGTCACCGTGGTCGACAGCGACCGCGACAGCGGCGGCTGCACACGCCGCCCGAACGTGCACGCCGAACTGTCGGACGCCCCGTACCGCCCCGGCGAGTCCTTCACCGACCGCGAGAGCGGCGTACGGATCACCGTCCTGTCCGAGGACACCGACACCGGCACGTACCGCGTCCGCGTCACCCGCGGCTGACCCGGCCTCCGGACCCCGACCCGACCTCCTGACCCGGCCTCCGGACCCCGACCCGACCTCCGGAACCCGACCCGACTTCGTACCCGTACCCGACCTCCGGACCCGCACTCCGCACCCCGCCCCCCACCGGGCTCCGAAGCCGGACCGAACCGGAGCGGCCGACGCGCCGGCCCCGGTCAGGCCCCCGCCCGTACCCGGGCCGCGACGTCCCCGCGCAGGTCCCGCTTGAGCACCTTGCCGGTGGCGTTCCGGGGCAACGGCCCGTCCTGGACGAGGATGTGCGCCGGCACCTTGAAGGCCGCCAGGCTCCGCGCCACGTGCGCCCGCAGTTCCTCGGCACCCGCCGTGGCGCCCTGCCGCAGCCGCACCACGGCGGCGACCTCCTCCCCGAGCTCGGGGTGGGGGACGCCGAGCACGGCCGCGTCCGTCACGTCGGGGTGGTCGTACAGCGCCGCCTCGACCTCCACGCAGTACACGTTCTCGCCGCCCCGGATCACCATGTCCTTCAGCCGGTCGACGACGCTGACCCGGCCCTCGCGCACGGTGGCGAGGTCTCCGGTGCGGAACCAGCCGTCGGGGGTGAACGCGGCGGCGGTCGCCTCCGGGTCCTCCCAGTAGCCGCGCACCAGGGACTGGCCGCGCAGCCACAGCTCGCCCACCTCCCCGTCGGGCAGCGCCTGCCCGTCCGGGGCGGCGATCCGCACCTCGGTGACCGGGGTGGGCCGCCCGACGCTGCCGGGGAAGCGCCGGTAGGAGGCGCCGAAGTGGGCCAGCACGCCGCCGCTGGTCTCGGTCAGGCCGTAGCCGTTGCGGGGCTCGACGCCCTCGGGGCAACGGGCGACGAGGCCGGGCGGCGCGGCGGCGCCACCGGTGTTGAGGTGCGTCAGCGGTCCGAGGCCCCCGTCGCCCGCCGCGTCCAGCAGCTGAAGCGCGGTGGTCGGCACCCCGGCGTAGTGGGTGACGCCGTGCCGGTGGATCAGCTCCAGGGCCTTCACGGCGTCCCACTTGCGCATCAGCACGAGCGTGCCGCCCGCCGCCATCACCGAGTAGAACGACGTGAAGGCGGCGACGTGGAAGAACGGGAACGTGGTCAGCGACACGGGCGCCGGGCCCGCCCCCGGGACCTCCCCCCGCTCCAGCGCGGCGACGGCGGCGTGGAAGCGGGGGTTCGTCGCGGCCCCGGCCTGCGCGAGGTGCGTGGCGACCGCGCCCTTGGGGCGGCCGGTGGTGCCGGACGTGTAGATGATGGTCGCGTCGTCCTCGGGCCGGACCTCCACGTCCGGGGGGCCGAGCGCGGGATCGGGGGCGGGCAGGTCCTCGTACCGCTCGAAACCCTGCCCGGCGTCCCCGTGGAAGGTCAGGACGGTGACCCGCTCGCGGGCCGCCCAGGCGCGTACGCGCTCCACCCGCTCCCCGTCGACGAGCAGGACACGCGGGCGGCAGTCGTCGAGGGCGTACGTGAACTCGTCCTGGGTCCACCAGGCGTTGAGGGGGACGGCCACCAGTCCCGCCAACTGGGCGGCCCAGAAGGCGACCTGCCACTCGGGGTGGTTGCGCATGGCGACGACGGCCCGGTCGCCGGGGCGCAGCCCGTACACGTCGGTAAAGCGGCGGGCGAGGGCGCAGGCGGCGGCGAAGAACTCCCCGTACGTATACGTCCGGTCCTCCGCGACGAGGAACGGCCGCTCGCCGAACGCCCAGGTGACCTCGACGAACTCGCGGAGGGTGTGCGGTCCGGCGGCGTACACGGGCCGGCCGTCCCCGGCCGTCACGACGGCGAAGGGCGCGCCGGGCGCGGTGAGTACCGCGTCCCAGGACGCCGGGTGGTGCGTGGACCCCGGGTGGTGCGTGGACGGATCGGTGTGCGGCACGATCGCCTCTTCCTAAGCGCTTGCTCAGCCCCTCCCGGGCGACGCTATGCGCCCCGACCTCACCCCGTCAAGGTCCGTGTACAGGCCACCTACATTCGGCCGTCCGGCGTGGCGCGTTTCAGGCGGCCGGCGCCAGGACCGGACGTACGACGTGCCACATACGCCCCAGCCACTCCTGCGCCGTCTCGTGCGGGGCGGGCCGGACCTCGCCGAAGGCCTTGTCGGCGCGGGTGCGGGCCATCGTCTCGGCGCCCACGATGACCGACATGACCAGCGCGGCGGCGGACCGGGCGTCGGCACCGGGCAGCGCGGTCCCGTCGGCCTCGGCCCGGCACAGGGCCTGGAACAGGCTGCCGAGCCAGTTGACATGGCAGTGCAGGGCCGGGTCCTCCGGCGTCTCCAGCTCACGGGCCAGCCGGACCCCGGCCCGGGTGACGACATCGCTCTCCAGCAGCCCCACGAGCGTGTACGTCATGTCGACCACCGCCTGGAAGGCGGGGCCCGGACGCTCGGCGCAGACCTTCAGGGCGGCGCCCGACCTGGCGCACGCCTCGGCCTGGACGGCGCGGGCCAGGTCGGACTTGGCCGCGAAGTGGAACGACAGGGCGCCCTTGGTGACCTGGGCGTGATCGCTGATCACCGCAAGGGTGGCGCGCTCGTAGCCGACCTCGTCGAACACCGCGGCGGCCGCCCGGATCAGGTTCGCCCGGGTCCGCTCCGCCCTCTCCTGTTTCGCCACAGCCCCACCCCTCTCGCTGGAACGACAGTAAAAAGAGACCTCTTGGTATGTAAACAGGGACAGGTTTTAGCGCCAACTCGGCCACCGGCCCACCCCCGAAGGCCAGTTTGCCACCCTGGCGCCCAGTTAAACAAACCATCTACGCGGTTCTGTTAGGACCGTCACCACTTCCTGAAGTGACGCGACCCGGAACCCGCGGCCCGCGCACAACGCGAATAGCGGCCAAAACAAATAGAACACACGTAATGTTTTTCGGACCGGGGAATGCGGCCGCCGCCGGACCCACGAGCCGTAGCCACGCGGGGCCGGGCAGTCCGCCGTATGGCGCTTCAGCCGCCGTCGACGGCATTGAGGCGCGCAGGATGGGCGCAGCCCGCGGCTCAGCATGTCCGCGAGCAGGTCGACGCCCACTCCGGACGCGTACCGCCGACGAGCAGGCGCGGTGACGACGGCTCCGGTGGCCACGCGCCCCCACGCGCTCCGGCGGCGCAGGCGATCCGGACGCCACGTACGTTCACCACCGAGGCGACCGTGCGGGCGCGGCCCCCGGCGCGGACCACGACCCGCGGGACGCTCCGGCGGGACGCCGCGCCCGCCCCATGGGCGGACCCTGAACCGATCGCCGCCGGCTCCGCCGTCACGCGGCGGGGCCGAACACCTCCGCGTGCGCCCGCGCCCAGTCGGCGAAGTCGCACGGGGGGCGCCCGGTCGCTTCCCGTACCCCGTCGGCGACCGCCGCCTTGGCGCCGTCCCGCTGCCGCCGCGCCCCTTCGAGCAGGACCCGCACCAGGTGTTCGGGCCACCGGGCGCGCCACCGCTCCACCGCCTGGTCCTCCGTCAGCTCGACGAACTCCAGCTTCCGCCCGAGCACCTCGCCGAGCACCTCGGTCTGCTCCCGGGCGGACAACGGTTCGGGCCCGGTCAGGGCGTAGCTCCGTCCGGCGCACGTCGGGTCGAGCAGCGCCCGTACCGCCGCGCCGGCGACGTCACGCGGGTCGACGCAGGCGTTGCGCCCGGAGCCGTACAGCCCCCGGACGACGCCCTCCTGCCTCACGGAGGAGGCCCAGCCGAGGGCGTTCGACATGAAGGCCCTCGGCCGCAGCAGCGTCCAGTCGAGCCCCGAGGCGCGCAGCCGCTCCTCGTTGTCGCGCTGCCAGCGGGTGAGCAGGTCCTGGGCCCCCGGGTCGAGCACGGCGAGGGCGGACAGCTTGACCACACGGCGCACCCCGGCGGCGAGGGCGGCGGCCAGGGCGTTCTCGTCGTGCTCGGGCCGCAGGGGGTCGCCGGTCACGAGGAGGACGGCCTCCGCGCCGCACAACGCCTCCCGGAGCGGCCCCGGTTCGCCGAAGTCCGCCGCGACGGCCCGCCCCGGCAGCCCTTCCCGTACGGCCTTGTCCGGGTCGCGTACCAGGAGCCGTACCTCCGCGGTCCCGTCGGCGGCGAGCCCGTGCGCGACGAGCCGGCCGACGGTCCCGGTGGCCCCGGTGACGGCGACCACCGGCCGGGTGCGTCCGTCCGCCATCAGGCCCCCGCCCGCGTCCGGCGGCTGAGCCGCTTGCCGCGCGCGACACCGGTGTCGAAGGTGTGCGCGGTGCCGGGCGCGGCGATGCCGGGCAGCAGGCACTCCCACATCTCCGTCACGCGCTGCGGGAGGCCGGCGCGGCCGTCCACCTGCCGCGAGTACAGCTGTACGCCGGTGCACGCGCCCACGACGAACCGGGCGACGGTCTCGGGATCCACGCCCTCGCGCAGCTCGCCCAGGTCCCGCGCCTCGCGCAGGTAGCCGGTCATCAGCTCGCGCCAGCCCTCGAACGGCGCCTCGTCCACGAACCGCTCGTGCCCCAGCGACAGTTCCACCCCGGCGCGCAGCAACGGGTCGGTGCCGAGCTGGTGGGACCACACCAGGGTGATGTCCACCAGGCGCTGGAGCCCCCGGGAGTCCAGCAGCGGCTCGATGGTGTCCTGCTGGGCGTTCATGACCGCCTCGGCGAGACCCTCCTTCGACCCGAAGTGGAAGTACAGGGCGCCGGCGGTCAGCCCCGCCCGCTTGAGGATCTTGTTGATCCCGGCGCCCGCGTACCCGTACTCGTCGAAGACCTCGGCGGCGGCTCGCATGAGCGCCAAACGGGTCTGCACCGCCCGTTCCTGCTTCGGCTGGCCCATGCGTTCACCCTCGATTCCCTCGGCGCGAAAAAGAGCGCCCGCTATGTTACTGATCACCGCCGGACGCGCCACCCCCTACAGCACACCAGACGCCGACGCCCCGCACACACCCCCCACCGCACCCTGACCGGCGGTATCCCCCCGTACACCGCCCCCGCCACCCGCTACACTGACGCCGGTGCCGGTCACGGCACCCCGCCTCCGTAGCTCAGGGGATAGAGCACCGCTCTCCTAAAGCGGGTGTCGCAGGTTCGAATCCTGCCGGGGGCACAACGCATTACGCCGCTGACCTGGGGTTTCTTCCCCAGGGAGGCGATTATTCGGCCTCGGACTCCTCGTCCGGGGCCGTTTGCGTGAGCGGTGCGTGAGCGGACGGAGAGTTGATCTCCGAAATTTCTCCCAACGGATCAGCATCATCCGGCACGGACTCCGGGCCGGGATGCTCCGCGTCGTCGGGCTCGGGCTCCGCTTCGGAGGCGGTGTTTTCGGAGGTGGCGCGGGCGCGCGGGACGAGCCGGGCTGCGGCCTCGGCGATCGCCAGGTCGGCCTCGGGGAGCAGGCTCGTGTACGTGTCGGCCGTGATGGTGATCGAGGAGTGGCCGAGCATCTCCTGGATGTCCTTCAGGTCCGCACCGGCCGCGTGGGCCAGCGTCGCGGCCCCGTGGCGGAGGTCGTGGAGTCGGACCGGCGGCAGACCGATCTCCTCGTACAGTTCGACGAACCGCCGTGTGACGTTGGCGGGGTGGAGCAACTCGCCGTTCTCCTTGGTGAAGACGCGCCCCGTCTCCACCCATGCGCTCCCCCACTCCTCGCGGTCCTTGTCCTGCTGGGCGCGGTGCTGCTTGAGGGCCTGGACCGTGTCGGAGTCGAGCGCGATGGTGCGCGCGCCGGCGTCGGTCTTGGGGTCGTCCTCGTACACCTCCCAGCCGTCTACGACGAGTTGCTTGGCGACGGTGATGAGACCTGCGTCCAGGTTGGTGTCGGTCCACTTCTGCCCGCACGCCTCACCCCGTCGCAGCCCGCGGAACGCGATCAGGTGGAACAGCGCGTACAGGCGGTCCTCCGCGACGTGGTCGAGGAAGAGCCCGGTGTGCTCCGGCGTCCAGACCATCACTGACGACGGCTTCTCGCCGGTACGCTTCCAGTGGAGGATGCGCTCCTCGGTCCACACGAGGGCCTTGGGCCGCTTGCCCGCCTCCAGCTCCACGTGTGCGGCCGGGTTGAAGGTGATGAGCTGCTGGGCGATCGCGGCGTTGAGTGCGGCCCGCAGGGTGGAGCGGACGCGCTGGCGTGTGGCCGGACCGACGATGCGGCGGTAGGGCTCCATCTCGGCGATGGCTGCCTTCATCGCCTTGCGGCGGGCGCGGGGCTCGCGGCCCTTCCAGGGGATCTGGGCGAGGTCCTCGAACGCCTTGCGGCGGGCCGCGTTGCCTTCGGCGATCTCGACGTTGGCCTCGGCGATGGCCTCGAACATCTCCGACAGGTGGGTGACCCGGAGCCGGTCAAGCCGCAGATGCCCGATCCGCGGTTTGAGGTGCACCCTGATGTTGCTCTCGTCGCGGCTGATGGCGCTCTGCCGCCCCTTCTTGCCCGCCAGCCACATGTCCAGCCACTCGCCGACTGTGAGTCGGCTCGTCAAGTCCAGGCCGTGGCTGAGGCTCCTGCGCGTCGCCTCGATGTTCGGCAGCGGGGCCTTCTCGTCGGCCACCTTCTCCAGCAACTCGGCGATCTGGGAAAGGCCCTCCGCGTCGTCGGCATCGGCGAGTCCGATGAGGGCGCGGACGTGGTCGAGGTCCGCCTGGGCTGCCTTGAGGGACTCGTAGCCGGCGCGGCTGAAGGAGTGGCGGGTGCCATCCTCGCGGGGCGGGAGCTCCTGGCGTATGGAGTACGAGCCGTGCTTGCGGCCGGCGAGCTTCGGGCACTTCTTGCCAAGCGGTTTGCCGGTGTGGGGGTCGCGGCAGTAGCAGCGGCGGTGGGTGGAGCCCTTCAAAGGCGTTCCTCCGGGGTGGTGTTGGGTTCCTCTTCGGGTGGGTCGACGTCGCCCAGTGCGGGTGGGAGATGGGGCGGGGTGGCGCCCTCCTCGCGGAGTTCGCGGCGGAGGTGGCGGAGGCTGTACTTGGCAGAGATGGCCTGTTCGGCGTACTTGGCCCGCTTACGCTCGGCTTCTTCCTGCTGGGCGCGGCTGGTAGCGGTCTTGACTGCGAACCGTGCCTGCTCCTCCTCGTCGAGTGCGGCGAGGGCGGTTTGTACGAGGCTGGCGTGGTGCTCGAAGTCGGGGACCAGGCCCGGGTCGCGGCCGGGCACCTCCTCCTCGCCGGTGAAGCGCCGCAGGGCGTCCCAGGTGGGAATGAGGTCCTGGAAGGGGAGTTCCTGGGTCTCGTCGACGTAGCCGACCGGGAAGATCAGGCACACCGGGTACGTCTCCAGAGCCGCCGCCAGGACCATGACGTCCACCAGCGGCAGGTTGGCCCTGCGCCCGGACTCCATGTTGGCAATCACGTTGCGCGGGATGGGATGCCCCAGATGCTCGCACCGGTCCGCCAGGTCCTGGGCGCTCCATCCCATCTCCTTCCTTCTGCGCCGGACTTCGCCGGCCACGTTGGCCTTGGCACGTTCGCCGAGGGCTGTACCGAAAGGGGCGTACTGCATGCGCGAAGACGCGACAGCCGGACGATCGAAGGGGATGAGCCGGGAGGAGCTGCTCGCCCTTCCCGTGGCTATTGACCTGGACACGAGCAACCGTGCTCTGGGGCTCGGGCGGAGCAAGGGGTACGAGCTGGCCAAGCGAGGCGAGTACCCGTGCAAGGTGCTGCGCCTCGGCAACGCCTACCGGGTCGTGACCGCGGATCTGCTGGATCTGCTGGGGCTGGCGGCGTGAAGGGGTGGGAGCGTAGCAAACCGTTCTGCGCTGAGCTGACACAGAAACGCTGGACTGTTGGCGGGCGTGGACGTACGGTCCGTGTTCCCTCGCGATGGCCTGGTGCCCGCGAGAACGGGACGGGCCCCCGGCGGTGCAACGCCGGAGGCCCCAGCAACCCCGTACGGCCCGTGAAGTACCAACCCGGCGGCAAGGGCGCGCAAGCCCGCCACCGCCAGACGAGGAGCTGCCCTGTGGAACATACGGGACCCAAACCCTATTCCGATTCCAACAAGCCCTCGTGGCCGCCGACCGCCGTCCCCGGTCTGCCCGGCCACCACACCGGTGAAGACCCGATGCCTGCAGATGAGCGCGCACCAGACGCCGCTTCGCCGGATCAGCCCGCTGAGACGTCGGTGCCCGATCCGGAGCCGACCGCAGGATCAGCGCTGCTGGACGAACTGCGCGCACAGATATCCAAGTTCGTGATTCTGCCCTCGCCGGAGGCGCTGGATGCGGTCACGTTGTGGGTGGCGGCGACGCATCTGCAGCCCGCGTGGCAGCACGCGCCGCGTCTGGCGGTGGTGGGGCCGGCGAAGCGGTGCGGCAAGTCGCGGTTGCTGGACGTGCTGACCGAGACGGTCCACGAGCCGATGCTCACCATCAACACCACACCGGCCGCGGTCTTCCGGTCGATCACCGACGAGCCGCCTACGCTCCTGGTGGACGAGGCGGACACCATCTTCGGCACGCCGAAGCAGGCGGAGAAGAACGAGGAGATGCGCGGCCTGCTCAACGCAGGCCACCAGCGCAACCGCTATGTCACCCGGGTGGTCGGTAACGACCACACCCCACACCGGTTCGCCACCTTCGCCATGGCCGCCCTCGCAGGGATCGGCGACCTGCCCGACACGATCATGGACCGGTCGGTCGTGATCCGGATGCGCCGCCGGGCCGAGGGGGAGAGCGTCAAGCCCTTCCGCTCCCGCCGCGACATCCCCGCACTCCATGATCTGCGGGACCGCATCGCCGCCTGGGCCAGGCCGCTGCTAGACGAGGCGGCGGATCTGGAGCCCGACATGCCGGTGGAGGACCGGGCCGCCGACACCTGGGAACCCTTGATCATCGTCGCCGACCTCGCCGCCGGGCGCTGGCCCCGCCGTGCCCGCGAAGCATGTGCGGGGATGGTAGCTGCGGAGGTCGAGGCGGAGGAGGACCAGCCGGGCGAGGCCCGGATCCTCGCCGACATCCGCAGGGTCTTCGTCGCCCAGCGCGAGGTCGACAGCCTCTCCACCGACGAGCTGCTGCACCACCTGCGGCAGAACGCCGAGAGCCCCTGGGCGGAATGGGGCCGCAACGGGCTGACCGCCCGGGAACTGGCGACGATGCTGCGCCGATACGACATCAAGCCCGGCAACGTCCGCCTCGCCGACGGCACCCAGCGCAAGGGCTACATGCGCAACAAGTTCCTCGACGCCTGGCGGCGCTACTGCCCCACCGTTCACTCAGTGAACGCCGAACCCGCCGCCCCCGCCTCGGGCTGAGCCCGCGCCCCCAGGTGGCCGTCCCTGCCGTGATCTCGCAGGTCAAAACGGCATGCGGCCGGGACGGAAACCGGGGGCAAGACGGCAACGCGATCATGACGACGGCGCTGCCTCCGCCAGGACGCCGCCCGCATCCGTCTTGTGCCGTCCCGCGCGTCCCCGCCGTATCAACGCAGGTCAAGACCCTGCTGGCCGGGACGGCACGACGCGACAGCGCCGTCCCGGCCGGTACGGCCCGTCAACGCCTCCGGTACGGCAGATCGAGGCCCTGCCGTACCGGCCCTGACCTGCGCTTGCAACGGGCAAGACGGCCAGGACGGATCACCCCGCCCAACCCCAGGAGCACCCCGCTTGACCCACCTCTCCACCACCGCCCACCGAGGCCATCAGCCCGACGAAGGACAACCGATGATGACCAAGGAGGATGCCGAGCGATACGCGCTCATCGCAGCAGGCGTTGTCATCGTGGCCCTCACCGCCGGCGGGTTCTGGCTCTCGTACGCGCACCTCGCCGAGGTCGCCGGACAGCACGGGCTCCGTAGCTCCCCGATCCGCCAGTGGGCCTGGCCGGCGACCCTGGATGCGTTCATCGTCGCGGGCGAGCTGCTCATGCTCCGGGCGGGCCTGCGCGGGGTGACCGACTGGTTGGCGATCACCGTTACCGCCGCTGGTTCGGTCGGCTCCATCGCGCTCAACGTGGCCGGGGTCAGCGGCACGGGCAACGCCGACACCGTGCCGCTGCTCGACTACGTGGTCGCCGCGGTTCCTCCGACCGCCGCGCTGCTGGCCTTCGGGGTCCTGATGCGGCAGATCCATCAGCTCGTCGCTGACCCAACCGACGCCACCGAACGCCACACACCAGCCAACCGCAACCACAACGGCGACCGGTCCGCCGCCCTTACCGGGGATGACTCGGGTCCGTCGGAGCCAGCCGGTCTCGACGTGGCAAATAGTCGGGCCGACGTGGCGCGGGATTCGGCCGATGTGGCGCAGAGCGCCGCCACTGTGCCGGAACCCCCGCAGTCTTCCGCCGAGCTGGGAGACCAGAAGCCCAGCGCTGTGTCCGCCGAGTACCTGGCGATGGCCCGCACCGCGCCACTGGGACGCAGAGACCGTGCCTCGCGCCGCCATATCGAAGCGACGATCCGTGGCAAGGGCATGTCCATCAGCAGGGCCGACGCGGAAAAGCTCAAGGACATCCTGCAGGCCGAGCTCGATGAGGCTGCCGCTCAGCGGCAGGACGAACTCGGCAAGGCCCCCCGCTGACGCCTACTGAGTCACCGAGCTGCTCCCACCGCTCTGGCTCGACTCGCACCACTCGTCCCCGCGCACCAGCGCGGGGACGAGTGACCCGCCTGCAACGAGTCAACCCGACATCGCTGTCCCGCCCGTCCGTGCCCTGACCAGGCATGGGACGAGGGCGACCAGTCATTGACTGGCCTCCAACACCCCATGGACGACCACTCCATGGACACCCGGCACCACGAACTCCCCACCACGGAGCACAAGATGACCACCACCACCCCAGCCACAACGCCAGCAAGGTATGCCGCTGGACCGTCCAAGGACGGCCCCAACGCGGAAGCCTCCGCCCCGGGGGTGGCGGAGGCAGTCGGGCACCAGGGGGTGCCCGAAGGGGAACAGCCCGCCGACACCGCCGCGCATCCGCCGCTGCCGCGTGCCGCCGAAGCCGCCGCGCTCCACCGCGTCGCCCGACGCCGCAAGCCCGACCCGAACGGCCAGCGCAAGGAACGTGTCGACGCCCGCTACAGCGTCGACGAGAAGGCCGACATCCTGCGCATGGCCCGCTCGTTGAACATCGCCGGCGCCCACTACGTCGGCGCCGTGGTCATGGCCCACGTCCACGGCGACCTCGCCCTGCCGGGCCAGCGCACGCCGCTCGACGACTACATGGACGAACTGACCGCCCTCCGTGGCGAGGTCGCCAAGATCGGCCACAACATCAACCAGATCGCCAAGAAGCTCAACTCCGGCGGCCATCCACATCCTCTGGACACCACTCTCCTGGCCCACGCCGAACGCACCCTGACAGCGGTCGGCACCACCGTCCGCCACATCGCCACATCTGCGAACGAGGCTGTCTCCAAGAAGGTGGCCCGATGATCGCGAAGATCAGCAGCGGCAAGGACACCGCCGGCCTGATCCGGTACCTGTTCGACACGAAGAAGGCCAAGGACCACACCGACCCGCACCTGGTCGCCTCCTGGGACGGCTTCGCCCCCGATCCCGGCCGCAGTGACGACTTCGACGCGACCAGGAGGCTCCTCGTGGCCGACATCGCCCGCCGCGTCGTCGCGGCGACCGGTATCGCGCCGGAAGGCGATCCGGACGGCTGCCGCTGGGTCGCCGTCCGCCACGCCCCCGACCACATCCACATCGCCGCCACGAAAGTACGCGGCGACCTGCGCACCCCCCGCCACTGGAACGACTACCTCACCGCCGACCGCGAACTCGCCGCCATCGAGAAGGAGTACGGCCTGCTCCAAGTCGTACGGGGAGATCGCACCGCCGCGAAGCGGCCCACCCGCGCCGAGCAGGAGAAGGCCCGCCGCGCCGGCCAGGAGAAGCCTGCCCGCGAACGGCTGCGTGCCACCGTGCGTACCGCCGTGGCCGCCGCCTCCAGCGTCGAGAAGTTTGTGCACCTTCTCAGCCACATCGATGGCGTGCTCGTCGAGGTCGTGTACTTTCCCTCCGGTGATGTGCGTGGTTACAAGGTCGCTGCCGAAGACACCACCACCGCTGGCAAGGAGCCTGTCTGGTTCTCCGGCTCCGAACTCGCCCTCGACCTGTCCTTCCCCAAGATCCGAGAGCGGCTGGTAAACAGCGGCCCGCAGCCTGCTGAGCAGCCGGGCCGACGCAGGCGCAACCCCTGGCACCAGGCCACCGCCGCCGCCGAACGCATCCCCCGCCACCTCGACCAGGACGACGACGAAGCCTCCCAGGCCCACCTCGCCGCCTTCGGCGAAGCACTCGACGCCCTCCCCCTCCTCGCACCCCAGGCACTGCTTCCGCAACTCCGAGAGGCGGCAAACGCGTTCGAGCGTGCCGCTCGCTCCCGCATCCAGGCCGAACATCACCACGCCCGCGCTCTGCGCGGTGCCGTGCGGGCGATGGTCCGCGAGCCTGCCCCCAAGGACGGCGCCATCCTGGCGATGTTCCTGGACGCCGCGATCCTCGTCGTGATCGCAGCCGCCCGCTGGCACCGGCTCCGCCACCACGACCAGCAAGTCACCGCCGCCCACGAGACCCTGCTCCACCTCCAGGCCGCCTACAACCAAGCATCTGCCGAACCGCTGGCCGCTCTCGCGCAGCGCCAGCCGCCCCGGCAGGCCGTGGAGCGGCAGATCCGCCACCTACGCCAGGTCGTGCCCGAGCACGCGGAGCAGGTCATCGAAGACCCCGCTTTCGCGGCTCTCACTGCCGCCCTCGCCGAGGCAGAAGCCGCCGGACACGACCCGGAGCAGCTCCTCCAGCAGGTCGCCGACCAGCGCGCCCTGGACGACGCGCGCCGCCCCGCACGAGTCCTGACTTGGCGCATCCAACGCCTCAGCGCAAGGCCGGCACCCAGCACACGAGCCCGCGCAGCACAGCACGAGTCAGCGGCGCACCACAGCGCCCCGACGCTCCAGACCACACGGCAGCAGCGGCCCCAGCCCAGCAGCCGTCACAGGCACGGCGGCGCTGATCACGACCTTCTCCGAACTAGTTGTGACAATCCATCCTGCAACGCCTCCGCTGCTGGCAAACTATGACGTCATGGCGAACTTCTTGATTAAGGATTTGCGGGCGATCGCTAAGGGATTTTCCAAA
Source organism: Streptomyces sp. NPDC045701 (assembly GCF_056432045.1). Lineage (NCBI taxonomy): Bacteria > Bacillati > Actinomycetota > Actinomycetes > Kitasatosporales > Streptomycetaceae > Streptomyces > Streptomyces sp. NPDC045701. The sequence goes on from NZ_JBWKJV010000025.1 coordinate 39,971, forward strand.
GATCTCGATGAATGGCCTCACATTCCGTGCCCGACTTGCAAGAGAGGAAGTTTACTCCCGGTGCCCGATTCCTTCGTTAAGGAAGAGGCGGCAACGAGCGCATCCTGGCACGAGCACGAGGGTTGGGAACCCGACTGGATCCGGGGAGGATTTCATTGCCTTCTTGCGTGCAGAAGATCATCCTGTGATCTAGTTCGCGTTATGGGAGAGATGAACGTCGTCTGGACGGGCAATCACGAAGACGACGTACCGTATGAGACGCTATTCACGCCGACCATATTCCTCCCGGCGCTCCCCATGATTGAAAGTCGCGATCTATGCCCATCTGAAGTCGGAGAGCGTGTAGACGCCGCGGCTAAAATTCTGTGGCTTGACCCCAATGCTGCCGCCAATAGGATCCGAGCGGCGGTCGAAACACTGATGGATGACCAGGGGATAATCCGAAAGGACGTCGACCGCAGGGGAAGGGTGATCAAACTCACCCTTGACCGCCGGATCGCAATATTCAAGACGGAAAGGCCGCAACACTCGGAAGCCGCCGACCTCATCTTGGCAGTCAAATGGATCGGCAACGTTGGTAGTCACGACGATGTTCTTCGCATTCCTGACGTATTGAACGGAGTCGAGTTCCTTGATCACGCGCTAAGTCTGATCTACGACGAGAGTCGCGATGAAGTGAGAAAAAGGGCATCTGAAGTTACCGCCCGGAAGGGTCGACCGGAGTCCTTCTCTGTTCAGGTCCCGTTCTGAGTCACGCAGGCAGACCAGGAGCTTGCGACTCACGAGACAACGAGGACGACTGCAGCCCGCCCGACTTCCCGTCGAGACGCGCGAGTTCGGCCCATTGATCGGCAACTGCACGTCAAGGTGCTGTACGAGCTCAAGCCGAAGGACAGCGAGAGCCTGGGCGGGTTCGGCTGAGGCTGCAACGGCTCAGGGGCGTGCGACGCTTTCCCAGATCACGCTGTCGCTGGCGCGCAGTGCCGCCGTCAATTCTCTTTGCAGCTCGTCCGGCATGGTCCCTGCGTCGAGGGCGCAGGCGCGCATCAGCACGCGGCAGTCCTGCGCTTGCCGGTCCGTGGCAAGCGCCGTGAACAAGGGGTGCGCCAGGGTCTCCCGGGCCGCGTAGCCGTCTTGGGCATCCGTCGTCCTGCGGTGGAGGTCCTCGACGATGCGGCGCGCGGCAGGGGCCTCGGCGGAACCGATCGCATCCAGGATGGTAAGTCCGAGCCGGATGTCGAAGACGGTCATCCCGGGTTCGGTCTCGCGCCCGGAGTAGGCCGTCACCAGGTCCGCCGGATGGCCGTCAACCGGCTGCCCGGCGTCGCGTCGGCACAGGACCGTCAGGCAGGCCGTGACGGCTTGCTCCCACGGCTCACCGGGCGTCGTGTCGTCAAGGAGGACAGTGGCCCACGCAGTGTCACCCGCAGCGAGAGCAGCGAGTACGGCGACTTGACGCCCGTCCAGCATCCGTTTGCCTACGCCGCAGTGAGCTTCGATGTGTGCCTTGGCCTCGGCCCAACGCCCTGTGGTGGTGAGGGTGCGTGTGCCGTCGGCGAGGAGCACACGCCACAGCCACGCGCGGACCTCGTGTTGGTCCTTGTCGGTCGCGGTGAGGTCCGCCGGTACGGCGACATCCTCGAACTGGGCGGCGGTGCCTGCCTCGACCGCCGTATACAGGTCAAGCAGTCGCTGTCGTCCCTCGTCTGCGTGGCCGGCGCGGATCTGGAGGCGGGCGAGGTTGACGACCGGTTCCAGTCCCCGGATTGCGCTCATGCCGGACAGGGGGCAGGCGTGGAGGTAGGCGGCGGCGTGCTGGTGGCACATCTCGCGGGCGAGGTCGGGAAGGCCGAGATCGGAAGCGATGAGCGCGGCCTGGTTGTAGACGGCCGATGCGAGCCCTTGGTCGCTCTTCTTCACCGCTGTGTCGGCAAGTTCGACGAGGCCGCGCACGCGCACGGGCAAGGGCAGGCAAGGGGGTCGGAATCGAGCGACGAGCGGGAAGCGCTGGGCTATGGGTCCGTGCGGGTCCATGAGTCCCCCGGGCGAGAGTGAGAACTGCTGAGACGACGGTGCCCGCCAGCCGTGACCGGCGGGCACCGTCCGCTACGCGTGGGGCGTCACTGCCAGTCGACGACGATGCGGTTCAGCGGTGTGTCGAGGGCGAAGAGGCCGGGGCGCTGCTCGATGGCGGGGGCGTCGAGGGGCTGGATCTCGAACGTCGCCTCACGGTCGCGGTAGTCCCGGTCCCAGGTGCGGATGGCGTCGGCGACCTTCGCGGCCAGCTCGTCGCTGCCGGGGCCGTGGCCGATGACGCCGAACTCCCAGAGCTTGCCGCCCTTGGGGGTCTTCTTCTCTGACAGGCGCCGGGCCAGGTAGGTGACGGCGCCCTTATCGACGGCCGCGGTCGAGGACGGGTAGGGGTCCTCGGACAGCAGAGTGCCCTTGGCGCTCTGGGGGAACAGCATCCGGATCAGGCCGGAGGGAAGGGAGCAGGTGACGAACAGTTCCATCCACTCGGGCGACTCCATGGCGCGGACCGTCATGCCGGTCCACTCCTCGGTGCGCGGCTGGTCCAGGACACCGGCCAGGGCCTCGGCGTCGACATTCTGACCAGCGGGGGCCTGGAGTCGTACGGTGCCGTCCGTGCTGAGCGGGACGACGCGGCGGTCGTCGTCGGCGATGCCGCGACGGAGCGGCATGAAGGTGTTCATCTCGCTGCTGAGGGACACCCATCGGCCGTCGCGGTGTTCGTAGGCGATGGAGCGGGACACGGTGCCCTTGAGGCGCTGAGGGATAAGGAGGCGTCCGCCAGGCGCCAACTGCTCCAACCAGGCGTGCGGTACGCCGTGCGCGCCGACAGTGGCGATGATCCGGTCGTACGGCGCTCCTTCGGCATAGCCGAGGGCCCCGTCGCGGGTCACCGCTTTGGCGTTGATGATCCCGGCAGCGTCGAGGTGCGCGCGTGCGCCCTCGACGAGGTCGTCGTCGACGTCGAGGGTGGTCACGTGTCCGCTCTCCCCGACCAGGTGGGCGAGCAGAGCGGCGTTGTAGCCAGTGCCGGCGCCGAGTTCGAGGATGCGCTCACCGGGCTGGGCGTCGAGCTGGTCCAGCATGAGGGCGACGACGCCCGGCTGGGAGGCGCAGGAGATCGATGTGCCGTCAGTGTCGTACTTGATGTGCACCGGGGCGTTGGCGTAGGCGTTTTCGAGCGACGCATCGGGCACGAACACGTGGCGGGGAACCGTGCGCAACGCGGTCTCGACGGCGGGCGTGCGGGCGTGCCCGTCCGCCCGAAGCTGGTCGACCAGGGCGTTGCGGAGACGCTCGGCGTCCGCCGTGGGTGTGGCGATCGTGTCGGTGTTCACCGCGCTGACGCTATCGGCGTCAGCTGCTGATTTGCCGGTCAGCGCGGTGTTGTCACTCGTTCCCATTACTACCTCTCGTGCGATGTTGGACACAGCGCTCTGGTCACCCCGTGGGAGACCGGCGCGGTTGGAGTGGAAGATCACGTGGTGGGCAATGACGGCGCGCAGACCGCGCGTGAGGGCACCACGATTGGCGAGGGAAGCCAGCGCGGCACCCGCCCGCTCGAAGGCAGCCACCCACCCGTCATGCCCGGCCAGCGGGCCGCTCGGACGACACAGGTCGTGGGTGTCGACGGTCATCAGCTTCCGCATCGCGGGCGCCAGTTCGGCGGCCCGCTCGGAGGACAGATGGCCAGTCGCCGGTCGGAGCGCGGCGACCTTCGCCCACACATCGCCCTGCTCGAACCAGTCCAAGCTGGCCGCCCGCATCATCGCACTCGTCAGCAGCACGGCGGTTTCCCGGCGCCCAAGGTTGTCCGGGCCAGGCTGGTAGGTGAGCAGGTGGCGGCTGTCCTGGTGGAACAGCTCGTGAGCGACATCCATGGCCGCGGTCCCACCGAAGGTATCGGTCTCGGGCTCGTAGATGCAGGGCAGCCAGGACACGGCCGTACCGTCCTGGACGAGGCCACTCAGCAGCGCTTCGACGGCGGGTGAAGGCTCGTGAGCGCGGTACCGCAGCGGCCAGGGCTGCTTGTTCATGAACCACCAGCCGGTGAGCTGCCCGCCCTCTTCGGCCGCGAGGAGAACAGGAGCGACGCGTTCGGCGATGGCGCGCTGGGCGCTCTCGCGGTCAGCGAAGGTGATGTTGTGTTGCTGCCAGCGGTCCGGGGGCATGCGGTGTCCTTCGTTCGATGGGATCAGGCGATGAGCAGGCAGGCGTCCCAGGCGGATCGGGGCGGTGCTGCGGTGCTGGGCGCGAGGAGGGCCAGGGCGATGCCGGCTGCGCCGTCGAGGAGGCCGGGGCCGCGCCCCTCGTCCTGCATGAGCGTCGTGGCGGCGTGTGCGGGGTCGGTGCCTGGCGGGTGGACTGCGGCCAGGAGTGCCGGGATCGTGGCGCGGAGCTGTCCGACGGTCGAGGGATGGGCGTCGTCGGCTGCACGGGCGGTGACGTGGGCGAGGCCGGCGAAGCCGTGGCATAGGGCGTTGTCCGTCGTGGCCTTGAGTTGGGAGGGGTCGGTGAGGGCGGCCACGAGCGCGGTCTCGGCGTCCGCCTGGCGGCGGGTGTCGCCGAGAGCGAGCGCGGCGAGTTGGTGCGCTCGGGCGAGACCGGCGGTGCCGTAGCACCATGACGGCCGCCGTGGCGCGGACGGGGCGAGGCGTCCGGTGCGCAGCTCGCCCCGGGTGACCCAGTAAGGCCAGGCCGGCCCTCGGCCAGTGTCCTCTTGCCAGTGGTCCAGCCATGCCAGGATCCGGCCCAGTGCTTCGTCGTGGCCGTCGACGAAGGTGCCGTGCCGGGCGGCGAGGGCCAGCAGCGCGAGTACGCCGCCGATGCCGTGCGCCATGCCGCTGTTGCCGTGTCCGCCTGGGAAACGGTCGTCCGGGCGGCCCGAGGGCCCTGTGTCCGTCCACCAGCCCGGCAGGGTCTCTCCGTCATGGGTGATCGGTTGGGTGAGGCGTACGCAGTAGTCGAGGACGGCGAGCAGGGCGGGGGCGCCGGGGTTGCGGCGCAGGAGGTAGGCGCCGTAGCCGGTCAGACCTCGGATGGTGTCGAACTCGGCGAGCGTTGGGAGGCGTCCGGCGTCCATGCGGTGGTGAGCGGCGTCGAGGCGGCGGTGCACATCGGCCGTCATCTGCCGGTCGAGAGTGTCGAGAGCGCGCTGGTAGGCGCCCGGGAGGTGGTCGGCGGCGCAGGCCAGGGCGTGCGCGAAGGCGGGCGCCCCGTAGAAGGGGTGGCTGTCGGGGCCGATGGTGAGCGGTTCTCGGGAGGCGGCGGCGAGCCAGTCGTGGGCGCGCTGCCACGGTCCGAGGCCGGCCGCAGCCCGCTCGATGTGCAGGAGAGCGATGCCGGGGAGGCCGTGGGCAAGGTGCTGCCGACGCGCCGCCGGCCCGCGGAGCGTGCTGGGGTCGGCAAGCTGTTCGGCGACGGCGTCGGCCAGGTCTTGCGCGGCCTGTGCGGTCACGGTGTCCTCCCGGTGGTGCGGGCAGTCCAGGCCAGGGCGGCAGCGCGGGCGAGGTAGAGGCAGACCTCTTCTTCGGGGAAGTTCACCGCGATGTGCCGTACGAAGTGGACGTGCAGCAGCGAGGCCAGGACGTCATCGAGGGCGATGCCCTGCGTCTGGGGGCCTGGCAGGTGCCGCCGGTAGGCGGCCAGCGCCGCGTCGCGATCGGCCCACGCCGACACGATGGCCGCTCCTCCCGGGGCGCCGCGCAGTGCCGCCCAGTCGTTGCCCGGGTCGGCCAGACGTACGGCGTCGGTGAACTGCGGGCGCGGTACGGGCACGGGAGCCGTGGGCGGGATGTGGTCGATCAGCCAGCGCATTCCGGCTTGGGTGCTGCCGAGGAACGCGGAGGCGATAGCGACGGTGTGGGCGGCCACCAGCGTGCGCTCGTGCGGGCGCCGTGGCTGGGAGATTTGGGCCAGGATGGCGCGCGAGTCCGCCCGGAACACGTCCTCGGCCGCGTCCCATGCGGCGCCGGAGCCCCAGCGACCCATCTCCCGGTAGGAGGTGGGGTAACGCAGGTCCGCCAGCAGACCGGCGCCGCGCAGTTCGTCGGCCCACGCGCTGACTGTGCGGGCCGTCTCGGCGAATGCCTCTGGGGCGGGGAGCGCGATGCGCAGGCGCAGGTGCTGCTCGGGGTCGCGGAAGCGGATGAACCACCAGGGCGGGTCGCCGAGCCGTTCGAGAAGATCGGGCAGGTGGCGGGTGAGCACGGTGTCCTGGCGGCGAGCGTCTCCGTACAGGGTGGCCAGGAGCACGGACGAAGTGGCCGGCGTCTGCATCTGGGTTGTGGAGAGGGCGCGGGCCGGGGTGGGGGCGGGCAATGCGGGCCACGCCGGCGGGCGGGTCGCCTTGAGCGGCACCACTACCTCGTGGGCGCGACCGTCGCACCAGCCGTACGCCTCCGGTTCCGCGGCCTCGACGAGCACGGCCCGGCCCTCTCGGTCGAGGTGGTGGCGCAGCAGCATGCGGTGGCCGGCCTGGTCGAGGTCGAGGAAGAGGAGCCGGTCGTCCTCCACGAGGTAGACCCGCTGAGGTAGCCGCCGACGGTCCCGCCATTCGGTGAGGGCGGCGTCCCATTCCGCCCGAGGGCATACGCGGCCAGGCAGCTCGGACGCCTCTAGCCGCCAGCGGGCCGGGGCGAGCACTGTGCGCCCGTACCGCAGGCGTGGCAGGAACGGCATCGCCGCTGCGGCACCCCAGTCGAACACGGTGACCTGCGCGCATTGCGCGCGGGACAGCTCGGTCAGGAATCGCACCAGCGGCGGAGTGTGCGTGTGGAGGTTCAGCGCGTGCATCCCGACGGCCTCGATGCGCTGGCCGCGCTCGGGGGCGGCCAGGTACATGCGGCGGCCGTCGCACCCCACCGCCAGGTCCGCAGGTGTGAGGACATCCTCGGCGGGGGCTCGGTGTTCCTGGAGGCTGATCACGGTGGGCAGGATTCGCGGGGTACGCGTGACGTGCGTGCTCTTGGGCAGGAGCGGCGGAAAGGAGAGCTGCGCGGGCACGGTGTTGTTGTCAGCAGTTGAAGGGTCAGCCAGCTCGGCGGCCAGGACCTCCCGGTCGGCGGAGGCCAGGACGCTGAGGAATCGGCCTGTGGAGACGCCGACGCCGCGAGACACGCTCACGACCTCCAGCCGGAACCGCCCGCCCTGCAGCTCGCGCACGCTTGCGGCGTGAACCCGCACCCCCACCTCCAGGTGCGGCGGCACCCGAGGTACGTCGGGCCCCACGTCCAGGGCGTCGATCAACTCGTCGGTGAGGACCACCTCGTCGCGGCCGTCGAGCGCGGCGGTCTGCGCCAGCCGTACAAGGGCGTCATCCCGAGCGGAGAGGCGCGGCCGGCGCGCGCCAGGCGCGGTGCCCGGGTAGCCGTCGGGGTAGCCGACGCCGCTGTCCGCGACGACTTCCTGGAGCGGCACCATCGTGCCGATGCCGTACCGCTCGTAGAACCGCTGGTGGTACGCGCCCCACGCCGCGGTGCCGTACGGGCGGGCACTGACTCGGGTCAGGATCAGCGCGGCGCGCTCGATCTCGCGGGCGACCGCATCCGGCAGTACGAGCTGCGCGTCCAAGCGCAGGTCGAGCGCAACAGGGTGGCGGCGCAGGCCCGGCACGAGGACCCTCATCCGCGCTGCGACGCTGTCCCGCTCGCCGCGCGAAGTGCACTCCTGCAGGCCGGTCTTGATCGCCCTCAGCTCGCGCACCGTCTCCGCGACCGTGGGGAGGGTATCGGCCTCGATCACGTCGAGCTGGTTGAGCAGATGCCCGAGGGCGTCGGTCTCGGTACTCGGTGCGTGCAGATTCGTGATCAGCACGCACCGATGGATCAGCTCCACCAGCAGCCGGCGTACCTTCTCCGGCCCAGCCATGGGGAACTCCGCCCGGAGCTTGTCCGCAAGTGCACCGAACCGGATCGGTGCCCGCGTCGCGACGAGGACCGCGCGCACGGGCTCGGTCAAGGCCAGGGACGCCTCCACCGCGCGAGTCCGATCGTCTTGGGCGTCGGATTGAAACGGCACGATGAGCCGGTCTCCGCGACTCGTCACGGTGTTGTTGACGACCACGGGCAGCCGTTCGAGGAGGTCGGGGAAGGACTCCATCTGCTCGACGACAGCGGCCAACCACTCTGCGCCCGCATGGCTGACAGCCACGTGCTCCACACCCCAGCATGCCCCCGCCTGCGGACCGAACTCCGCAGTGGTCACACCGGCGAAGAGCCCGAACGGCGTGGCACGGTGCTGGGAACGCAGCAGGTAGCGGGCCACGGACAGCGCCGTACGACGCACGTCACGCGATGACGGCTCATGGGTCGTGCACACGGTCCGTACCTGCGCGGCCAGGACCGGGCTCGCGTGCTCCAGGGCCTCGGCGACGCTGCTGTTCGCCCATACCTCGCGCAGCCACGCGATACAGGTGGCCGACCCGTTGGGAGAGCGATCGTCGAGGTCAGGGAGCGGAGGACATGGCAGTGTCGGCCGGGCAACGGCTCGTACGAGCGCGGTCGTGCCGGTTCGGAACGCTGGGCGCGGAACAGCCACCACTACCTCCGTAGGTGAGGGACGGGCGGCTGGTGCCGCCACGCCGCAGGGCGCGACGGCACCAGCCCGTAGAGATGCGAAGCCTCAGGTCAGGCGACGTTGGTGGTGCAGGCGCCGCAGGTGGTTCCGCAGTTGTCGTCGGTCAGGTTGACCAGACCCGACGGGTCGGCCACCTCGACGAGGGAGACGTCCAGGTCGAAGCCGTCCGACGTCCCCGGGGTCTGCTGCCTGACCTGAGTGCTGCTCGGTACTACGGTGCTGCGTGTCATGCCAACTCCTCTAAGTGGATGGGATGTTGTTGTGCGGTGGTGCCCGCCGCAGGCCGTACGGCACGGCACCGCACGACCGGGAGCGGGAGTCTGGTTAGACGGCAACTGGCCGCCGCTGCATGAAGTAGGCGAGTGCCCGAGCCTTGAGCTGGTCGAGGCACGGCTTACAGGTGTAGACCGGGGCGTGCTGCCCGTCCCACTGCAGCGGGCCCAGCCACGTCACCGGCACTCCGGTGCGCTCGCACCCGAGCCAACAGTCACCGGTGACCCAGCGCTCGTCCACACGCGAGCTCATGCCTCGGCTCCTCTCTGCTGCCTGGGGGTGGGCGACCGGCAAGCGGGCCCGCAGACCCAGAGCCGGAACAGCAGGCCCCGATGACGCACATCGCCCAACACCTCGCCGTTCGCCCCCAGGTAACGGGCGCAGCGGGCGCACTCCATGGCCATCTGCTGTCGGGGCCGGAGGCGGGCCACGTCCGGGATGGGTGAGGTCACCGTGGCAGGGGTGCTCACTCGCCGCCCCCTATGAGGAGTTCGGCCCAGACCTCTTTGCCCCATGGGCGCTTGTCCGGGCCGTGCAGGTCATAGCCCCAGCGGTCGGCGATGCCGTCAATCAGGAGCAGGCCACGGCCTGACTCATCGTCGTCACCAGCCTGACCGAGAACCGGCAGGCGCAAGGGTGCCCGGTCCACCACCCCGACACGCACCCGTATCGCGCTCGGCCGCCCAATGATCAGCCGGATCAAGTGGCACGAGGTGTGCCTGACTGCGTTCGCAATCAGCTCCGACATGATCAGCGCGGCGACGCCGGCAAGGCTGTCGAGGCGCCATACGCCGAGAGCGTCACGGACGAGCTGGCGGCCGATCTCGGCCGTGGCCGGCTCGCACGGGAAAGTCTGGCGGTAGGCGTAATGACCGGTGGGAGCGGCATGAAGTGGCGTAATGAGACTCGTCATTGGGGTTGAGCCTTCACGTTGTCTCGGCGCCCGGCTCACCCCTGAGAAGGCGCCAGGGGCGCGCCGGGCCGTCAACAGCCGCCCGCACCGGAGGGAGTGGCGAGCGACCAGCAACCAGACAACTCCCTCTTGCAGCAAGGTGATTAGGACGATCAGCCATCCACCCGAAAGAAAGACCTAGGGTGATTTGACCTTCCCTTTACCTGGTGGGTGAGGGGGCGTGAGAGCTACCGTGCGCGCATGGACACCCCGCGCAACCGGGTTCTTGAGGCGTGGATGGCCGAACACGGCTACAGCTCAAACAGCCTTGCTGACGCTGTGAACAGTGCCTTAGAGCGGCTGACCGGGCGGCCTGGCGGCCTCGACGGCTCGTCGGTCCGGGCCTGGAAGGCCGGGCGGGTCACGTGGCCCAAATCGGCTACCCGTAAGGCACTCGAGGACGTCAGTGGCCTGCCCGCCGTCGCTCTAGGGTTCGTGCCACGGGGCCGAACTCCGTCCAGCCCAGCCCCACCGCAGCAGGAGGACCCCGACATGAAGCGTCGTACCCTCGTCGGCGGCATTGCAGCGGCTGCCGCCGTGGCAGCAGCCGCGCCCGGCACCGCATCCCCGCGACGCATCGGCATGAGCGACGTCAACCGCCTGAACACGCGCTTCGCCGAGATCATCGCCAGCGACCACCGCCACGGCGGACAACTCGGCATCGAGCAGCAGGCTGCCGCGCTCGCCGACGAGGCGCTGAACCTCCAGAACGCCGGCAGCGCCACCCAACGCGTACGCAGCAGCCTCTATGCCTCCGCGGCGGCGTTCCGCTCCTCGGCGATGTGGGCCGCGATCGACGGCCGTCGCTACGACGTCGCCAAGGCGCACATGCGTGAGGCCCAGGCCCTCGCCGAGATGTCCGGCGATCAGGCGATCAAGTTCCGCATCTGGAGTCACGCGGGGGCCATGTACCGCCACATGGGCCGGCCCGCCGACGCGCTCGCCGCCAACGACGTGGCCCGCAACCTGCACATCACGCGCCGTGACCCGCTCTTCGCATCCCTGGGTCTGGCCCGGCAGGCGGCGATTCACGGTACGGCGCAGGACCGCACCGGCACCCGCCGTGCGTTCGATCAGGCACAGGACGCCATGCTGCGTGCCGACCCGGACGAGTACCGGCCGGTGTGGATGCTCGCGTTCTACGACCAGGCAGAGTTGGACTCCCTGGCGCTGTCCGCCTACTTGGCGCTCGGCGACTACGCGACCGCCGAGTACCACGCCCACCGCTGCCTGTCCGCGCTGCGGCCCCACATGGTCCGCTCCCGGGCCATCACCACGACCCGGCTCGCGCACGCCCAGCTCGCGCAGGGTGCCGCCGACGCCGCAACGGCCACCGCGATGAAGGTCCCCGGCGAGGCCGCTACCCAGCACGCCCGCGTATCGCGCATGCTGCAAGAGTTCGGGGCCGCACTGCGCGCCACCGCGCCCGGCAGCCTCACCGTGCAGACCTGGACCGAGCACACCGCCTCCTGGAGGATGGCCGCATGACCACGGCGCCCGCCATCGAACTGCGCACGTTCACCACCCTCGACACAGCCCGCGGCGACCTCCTCGACGTGTACGCCGAAGTCCGCGCCCCGCTCCTCCACCTGCCGAACTACGCGGTCACCGCGTTCGGCGAACGCCTGGACCGACACGGCGGCGAACCAGGGTTCACGGCCGTCCTCGCCTACGCGGACAGGCACCCGGTCGGCTACGCCTACGGCAACACCATCGAACACGGCGACCGCTACTGGCAGCGCACCAGTCCCGCGCCGGCGGGCAAGTACACCGAGCGCCCGGCTGTGGCTCTCAAGGAGATCGGCGTCCGGCCAGCCTGGAGGAAGACCGGCACCGCCCGGCGCATCCACGACGCCCTTCTCGCCACGCGCGACGAGCCGTACGTCACGCTCATGGTCAACCCGGCTGCTGGAGACGGAAAGGTCCACACGCTCTACAAGTCATGGGGGTACAAGGACATCGGCCAGAGTCAGCCGTCACCGGCCTCGCCGATGCTCACTGTGATGATCCGTACCATTCGCTGAACGGCTCCCGAGGTCGTGCCCCACGACGTGGTGTTGGGGATCCGCGTCCCCTGTCAGCACCCGGCGCTATCGTTGAAGCACTCAGCTCAAAGGGCACCGTTCGTGACGCTGTCACGCAGTGAAGGGGGAAAGGCTCATGAGTCCTAGGCCAGGGGGTGAGGCTGACAAATTCGGTAACCGCTACGAAGGCGCCTGGACGATTCGACATATTCTCTACGTGCTTCTTGGTACGGGTCATTCTGTAACGGTCGAGGACATCGATGAACTGGGCCTGGGAGCCGAGTTCACCTATCGCTACGGCGACACCGTAGAGGTCCATCAGTTGAAGCGGCAGAATGGCAGTGCAAACACCTGGACGGTCAAATCTCTCCAAGATAAAGGGATTTGGGCGAACGTTCGCTCGCACGTCGAGGATGGACGTCAGTTCCGCTTCGTTTCCCTATTGCCCGCCAACTCCCTCCAAGAGCTTTCAGATCGCGCAAGGCGCTCAGGAAACCATGACGATTTCATCAAGCATTGGCTAACGAAAGGGCTCAGGGACCCATTCGACGATCTTTCATCTTCCGAAATATTTGAATCTTCGGAGACAGCATGGGAAATCTTGCGAGGCTTTTCAATCTCATGGCCAGATGAGCAAGACATTGTCAGCATGAACGGAGCATTGGCACAACTCCTTTTGGAAGGTGCGGCCGGAAGTCTAGCGGCAGTTGGCCTAGGCGACTTGGTTCAGAATTCCCTTGGTGTCACGCTTGATGCCCCGGCAATTGATTCTCGGCTGGGCACCTATGGACTGAGTCGGGCCCGACTGCTTAACGCGAGTGGGATTGCTGAACAGGTTAGCTCGGTTTCTAAGGGATGGGCTTCGAATATTGAGCGAGAGCTCCTTCAACCGACCATTAATCGCTCCGAGGCCGACCAGCTAGTAGGGCTGATCAATGGGTCGAATAAACTTCTTCTATTGATGGGGCATGGCGGCGGCGGAAAGAGTGCCACGCTTCATCACGTCTACGAATCCCTTGACGCGGATTCGGTGCCACTTCTAGCTTTCCGGCTTGATCGTCTTGAGCCCTTCTCCTCTACGACTGAGCTAGGGGAAAGGATTGGCGTAGGCGTTTCTCCTGTCACGGCACTTGCTGCAGTTGCTGGAGAGCGCTCCAGTGTTCTCATCGTGGACCAGCTGGACGCCGTTAGTCTGACATCAGGGAGAATGCCGAGGAACTTCGATGCCGTTGCGAGTTTGGTGCGCGAAGCGTCAGCATTTCCTGCAATGACGGTCGTTCTCGCTTGTCGGAAATTTGATGTCGAGAACGACTACCGGATCCGCGAACTTGTAGAGGCCAAGAATTGCGCGCATGTCGAGGTCGGGGATCTTTCCGACGCGCAAGTCACAGAGTCGGTTCGTGCAATGGGATTGGATGCGAACGCGCTAGCTGACCATCAAAAGAGGCTGCTGCGCTCTCCGCTGAACCTTGTACTGTTGAAGAGCATCGCCGGCGACGAAGACGCCATGGCATTTCAAACCACGAAAAATCTCTTCGACGCCTTCTGGCAGCGCAAGCTGACCGACTGTCGCCAGAGGCGTGATTCAGTTCGCTTCAACAAGGTCATCTCGACTCTTGCTGAGGCCATCAGTGCGAGGCAGCGGCTCTCTGTCCCGATTACTGCCCTTGATGCCGATGATCTGGCTGATGATGCGGGAGTCCTTGTCTCGGAGCATGTTCTGGTTCGCGATGGTCAGCAGATCGCGTTCTTCCATGAGAGCTTCTTCGACTACGCCTTCGCTCGTGGCTGGATCGAGCGCGATGAGTCACTCGTATCGTTCCTGCTGGGAGGAGAGCAAGAACTCTTCCGGCGGGCGCAAGTTCGTCAAGTCATGAACCATCTTCGAGAACTCGAGCCAGACCGCTTCGCTGTCGAGACGGAGGCCATACTTACGAGTCCTGATATCAGGTACCACATCAAAGATGTGGTCCTTAAACTTCTCGGGTCTCTGTCTGACCCAACATCCCGTGAATGGGAGATGGTGACCAACGTCCAAGAGACACACCCAGCCTTCGAGGCTCGACTGTGGCGAATCCTCCAGACAGCACCGTGGTTTGAGCGTCTCGATGCGGAGGGTGTCATCGAAGAGTGGCTTGATGGGGCAGACGAAACTGAGCAGGGACGAGCCATCGAAGTGATGGCAGGGGCTGCGAAATCAAGCCCTGATCGTCTTGCTGAGATCCTTCAGACGTACAAGGCTGTAACCGAATACCCGCAGTGGCTACGATGGGTAACTCGGTTCTCTGATATCCATCAGAGTCGCCCTCTATTTGATTTGCTCCTCGACGCCGTGAGGAGCGGGCAATATGTGGGAATGGAGGATGAAGTCTGGCTTTCTGCTCATGATCTTGGTAAGCAGCGGCCCGATTGGGCGGTTGAACTGTTGGCCGCACACCTCGTGGACCGCCCTAGTGCCATGGCCGTAGATGAAAAAGGGAAGATCGAGGCCCTACTTGACCGAGATTACCCGGTAATCAAACTAACCCAACTCGCGGCAGCGGGAGCACCAAAGCTTTTCTGTGAACATCTCATCCCGTACATGTTGGGAGTAATGGCTAAGACAGCCTACGAGCACGATGACAGCCGCCCTCATAGGGATCGACATTTCTCCCACCGCCACCCACGAACCAATATTCGTGAACTTGAAGATGCACTTCTAGCGGGGGCTGCTACAGCGCTTCGCGGGATCGTTGAAAGGGACGCCGCATCGGCTCGTCCCATCCTCGAATGCCTCGCATCCGATCCTCACGACACAGCGCAGTGGCTCCTCTATGAAGCATTGCGGGCGGCAGGTAATCACTACGCAGATTGGGCAGCCGAGCTTCTACTTCAGGGGACTCACCGGTTCATTAGTGGCTACTATGCGGCAAATGCTGTGTGGAAAACGCGGGAACTGATCCAGAGCACGAGTCAGTTCATGTCTGATGAGGCATTCGCCAGTATTGAAGCTGCGATTCTCGAAGTTCGTTTTCCATGGGAGTCCAAGCCTACGGGCTGGTACCCGTTCTGTCTGCTTTCAGCGATGCAGGAAGATCGGCTATCTGAGCTAGGGCGCCGTCGACTCGGCGAACTACGCAGGAAGTTTGATTCCGATCAGCCGGCAGAGCCTCAGGGCGTAACGGGAGGCGCGATCGGCGCTCCCATTAATCAGGCTGCCGCTGGACGCATGAACGATGAACAGTGGCTGGGTGCCATAGCAAAACATAATTCAGAGAGAACCGACTGGCGGACTCACACCGGTGGCGCTTACGAGCAATCACATGTCCTACAGGAGCAAACGAAGAGCGATCCTGAGAGATTTTCTCGGCTAGCTCTTCGATTTGATGAAAGTGTCCATGCTGCTTACGGTGATGCAATCCTCATGGGACTAGGCAACGCCGAAGCCCTTGCTGACCCTGCATCGGTGTTTGAAGCTGTCCGACACATCGCTTCCCTCGGACACGAGGCAAACAATCGGTGGCTGGGATCTGCCATCCGAAAGTATCTCAAGACAGTTCCTCAAGATATCGTTCAGCTTATTGTTGACCGCGCGACCGGTGCTAGTGACCCAGCTGATGGCAGCTTGACTGTCCAAACCGCCAATCAAGAGCACACTCAGGGACGAGACCTGTATACGTCGGGGATTAATTCTTCGCGAGGAAGTGCGGCAGAGATTCTGGGTGACCTCCTTATCTACGACGCGGATGGCTCTCGAACAGCGTTGGTTCTCCCAGTACTCGATGCAATGGCCGAGGATCCTGCTGTCACCGTACGCTCTTGCGTCGCGCATGTGATTCATGCCTCTATGCGTCATGCTCGTCCTCAGGCGTTGCAAGCCTTCGCTCGACTCATTAATGCAGACGATGAACTTCTGGCTACACATGCTGTAGTGCGGCTCATGGCGCACATTGGTTTTGAGGACCTTGACGTAGTGAAGCCTGTGATTGAACGCATGCTTCAATCGGAGAGCTACGAGACGCGACAGTGTGGCGGGCAATTGGCTGCTCTGGCTGCGATGCATTGGAGCTCGGTAGAGCTGTTGGACTCGGTGCTCTCAGGCGAAGACGTAGCCAGCCGTACTGGAGCTGCCGGGGCTTGTGCTCACGGGCTGTCTAATGCGACCGATACCGCCGTTGCTCAGCGAGCCTTCGAGCAATTTATCAATGACCCGGAAGACAAAGTACGCGATGCTATTGCTGAATTTGCATCGGTAGTCCGCGGTCAACGCCTACGTCCCCTGAAGGTCTCTCTCAAAGCACTAATAAAGTCCGCCTCTTTCGAGACGGCTCTACCGCAACTGCTAATTACTCTTGAGCACGCCCCTGACCGCGTCGACGACTTGGCATTGGAGTGCGGTCGTCGATTCGTTGAGATCCACGGAGAGGGCTCCGGAGACATTCGGAACCGCGCAGCAGCAGACGCACGGCATGTTGGTGAGCTACTAGTTCGGGCCTACGCGCAAGCTACATCGACTACAAGCCGCGGGCAGGTTCTTGATCTACTGGATCAACTTCTGCTAATCGGGGCCTTTGGTGTGGCGGACTTGGTAGAAAAGTCTGAGCGATAGTAATTGAACGGGCGTGATTCCCACACCGTCGCGATCAGCAGAGCGCCGGGCCGGGTCCGGTGCAGTTACTGTAGGTGCACGCCCCGTATCTTCCCTCGACAAAGGCGCGGTGGGCGTGAGCGAGAGCGGCGTGCTGGACGGATAGCCGACAGTGCGCTGAGCCCAGCGGAATCGGGCCCGCAGCACAGTGTCCGGGAGGTGCTTCATGACGGCCGAGATGGTGGCCCCGGAGTGGATGCACGAGCAGATCACGGCGCAGGAGTACGACTCCTGGTCCGAGGAGCAGTGCGCCGGCATCGAGGTCGTGGACGGGGTGGTCGTGGTGAACCCGAGCGCGTCCAAGCGGCACAACCGGCTGGCCCGGATTCTGGCGAACGCCCTGGATGCCACCGCGGGCCCGGAGTGGAACGCCGACACGGGCTTCGACGTCCGGCTTCAGGACGTCCCGCTCACCAATCGCCGCCCGGACGTCGTCGTGTACCGCACAGACACGATCGACATCACCCCCACCCGTCCTGAGCACGTGCTGCTGGTCGCGGAGGTAGTGTCGCCGGGCTCGGAGACCACCGACCGGATCGAGGAGGCCGCGACAGGCGTTCCTCTGGTGTATACCTACGTTCTCGACCACGCGACGAAGACCTACCGGGACGGAGACGTGTTCACCGGCGTCCCCGAGGCAGCGGCCCCCTTCCCGGTGGAGATCGACCTCGGGCAGGTCTGACCACGCGCTGCTCAGCAGTCGGCAGTGCGTGAGCGATGCGTGAGCGGATGGTCCGACACAGGGCGGCATGAGCCGGATCAAGTGGCTCGCCGTGCGGTTCTGGCCAGGGGAAACAGCACCGCGCGGCAGCGCCCCGCATCCCCCGGCAAGGATCCAATCCCACTCCTGAAGCGGGTGTCGCAGGTTCGAATCCTGCCGGGGGCACAATGCCTGACCAGGCACGGAGCTTCGAACAGCCCCCTCGGAGTGATCTCCGAGGGGGCTGTTTTCGTGTGTGCGGGGCCGTAACGCTAGGCGACGTCCTGGTTACGGGGTTTCTACCGACCCCACGGGGGCGTCGGCGGCCTCCTGCTCGAACTGGGGCATCAGCGAGGTGTAGGTGTCCGTGTGGCTCGCGATCACCCCAACCGGAGAAGTGACCGCTCACCTCGCGGCGGGAAGTACCTCCAAGGTCACCTGGATCAGTCTGGATGGCGCCGCCTGCCGTCTGGACGCACCCGACAAGGTTGACTGAGTCGAGCCCGTCACCGCCCGGCAGCGGTCTGGCTGGCCCTCCATTCAGGAGCCTCGGGCGTGTCCTGGAACTCCAGGAGGTGCTGTCCGGCGAGCCGCTGCAGGGCGGCGCGTACGTCTGCCGGTGTGACGTAGAAGAACTCCCGGCGTAGGTTTACCCGGTTGACGCGGCGGGACTCGAACTCCTGGTGCAGGCGGCGTTCCAGGCCGACGGCGTCCTCACTGAAGATCAGGGCGTGTACGTCGAAGCGGAAGGGGACGGACGCGTCCCCGAGTTCGATAACGCGGTCCATGGGATCGAGGCGCCGGGTCATACCGATCTTGACCATGCGTTCGCCGAACGCTCCGACGTTGGAGATGACGTAGACGTATCCGGCCCGGATGTTGGCCTCGCGGGCCTCGACCGCCTCCAGTTCGGCGCCCAACTCGGCCAGTTTTTCTTCGAGTTCGGCGATGGCGGCCTCATCGCCGGTGCCGGAGCGCAGGCGGCGCAGGGCGCCCTCGTAGTGGCTGCGTTCCTTCTCCAGCCGCTGCCGCTCGCGCTCGATCTCGCGCTGCAGGCGCTCCTCCTCGCGCTGCTGGGCTCGTAGCTCTCGCTGCTCCTCCCGCTCGGTCTCCTTCCTCACCAGGTAGTCCGCCGTCAGCTCCAACTCCTGGACCCGCAGTTGGTGGTAGTCATCGCCGATGCGGATCTGCATGGTGGCGCCGAGCCGGGCGATCGACTCCCGTGTCTTGCCGAGCCGGTCGATCAGCGAGTCGAGCCGGTGCGGCTTCATGCCGCGCACTGCGTTGTCCGCCTCGGCGTTGTACGCGCGCAGCATCAGCTTGGAGAAGTCACGGACCATCTTGCGGCCCTTGGCAGCTGAGCCGTCCACCATCCAGTACTGGTTCCCGAGCACTGCCCGATCGTCCCTCGCCAACTGCTTGTAGCGGGCCTTGAGACTGTCGAGCCGGTCCTTGTAGGCGAGCGCGTCGGCGAGCGGATGGCGGTACTCGTAAATGCCGGCCTCTTGCAGCATCCGCGTCTCATCGGTGAGCACCAGATCCCGGCGCGCGGCCGTGAGGCGCTGTTCGGCCTCCGCCGTCTGGCGAGCCATGTCGTCGGCTTGGCGGCGCACGTCGACCAGGGACTGCGCGGCGCTCTCGGCGGCGTGCTCTATCTTCTCGTCGAGTAGAGCGTCGATCCGTCCGATCTCTTGGAGCTTCTCCTCATGCGCGCGGCGCAGTCGCTGCTGCTCGGCGGCTATCTGAGCGCTGTCGGCTCCGATGAGACGACTCAATTGCTCCGTCAGGTGACGGTTGTCTTCCTGTAGTCCGCGTACCTGTGTTTCCATCAGCGCCAGCTCGCCCGCCAGACGCGCCGCCTCGGACTCCGCTTGCTTACGGCGCCGGCCGAACAGACCCCCACCTGTGGCCGGGGCCGTCGCCTGGGGACCGTAGGGGGACTGCTGAGGAACGGGTGCGCTCGGCTGCGGCGCGGCCCCTTCCGGGATCCAGATCTGCCAGCCTGGGGGTGTGAGCCATGCGGGATCCGGTTCCCAGCCCGGTGGGGGGCTCCACCCCTCCGGCGGGGCGGGCCAGGTGGGCGGCGGGTTGAACCGGTAGGTCATGGGGCAACGACTCCTGTCGCGAGGGCGAGAGACGGCCGGCGTAACCCCGATGCCGTCCGGCAGCCAGCGGGCCGAGTCGAACGTACTCGGCCTTGTGGACCTTCGTCCTGCCATCTCCTGTTTTTGGCCCTCCTGGCAGCAGATCCGACGAGGTGGGTAAGTCGCAGGGAGCCGTTAGACTCCGGCCGCTGTCAGGACGGCCCTCCGCCGGCAGCGAAGTGCCCTTCGTCCTCGAGGGACCGGTCCGGCGCCCCCCGGGCACGGCCGACTGCCCCTGACGCACCGGGTGAAGGTGAAGCGAAGGTGGCCGCCCCTCTGTCCGCGGACAAGTTCCTGTCCGTTCTCAAGAACGCACGACTTGGCGTTGTCGAACACGGATCCTGGCGCACCCACAACCGCGACCAGCACGGCAACTGGGGCCCCGTGAACGGGGTGGTGATCCACCACACGGGCGCGTACTCCTCCGCGTCTTGTGCCTCCCCCTGGCCATGCCGCGCGCGCCCGCGACCTGTGGCACGAGGTCGCGCCCCTGCAGTCGGCCCGGAACGGATTCAGCACACATGAGGCCGGGAAACCCTGGGAACCTGCAAGAACCACCGAGACATGTTTCTCCAGGTCAAACGCGGTCATGGCGGAGTTTCCCCAGGTCACGACCTTGATCAGAGAAAACTCCTAAAGCGGGTGTCGCAGGTTCGAATCCTGCCGGGGGCACAGACAGAAGGGCCAGCTAAGGAGGGTTTTCCTCCCCGGCTGGCCCTTTCGCTGTGTTCGAGGTCGTGCCATACGCGTGCCGTTCCGGACCGTCCACTCGCCAAGTGCCAGTCGTGCCGGACACATGTCAGCCTCGGTGCAGGGCGCGTGGCCGGCACGCACCCGTGCCTCGACTGGTTCGACCGAGCCGTCCGAAGGTCACCCGCCGCGTCACCCGCCCTCTCTCCTGAACCCGTGGCGGCTCGCGTGAACTGCCGGCTGGGCTCTTCGGCCCGGCCTATCCTGCCCAGCAGGTACCCCCAACCTGGCCGAGGCCGTGGAGGGCTCGGCCCGTTCAGCGCCGAGCGGACTTCTTCCCTGGAGACGACATGAGCCGTGCCCTTCTCGTGATGGACGTCCAGCAGGCCATCGTGGACATCGCTGACGACGGCTCGGGATATGTGCCCCGCCTGCGCCGGGCGATCGATGGGGCCCGGGCGGCCGGCATTCCCGTGGTCTACGTGGTCATCGCGTTACGTCCCGGCTTCCCGGAAGTCGGCACGCGCAACAGGGCTCTCACCGCCATCGCACGGGCCGGCCTCTACGTCGAGGACGCCCCGGGCACCGGCATTCACCCCGGGGTCGCGCCCCGGCCGGACGAGGTGGTGGTCACCAAGAGAAGGGCCAGCGCGTTCTCGGGCAGCGATCTCGACATCGTGCTGAGGGCACGCGGTGTCGACGATCTCGTGCTCACGGGCATCGCCACCAGCGCCGTGGTGCTGTCCACCCTGTGTCACGCGAACGACCTGGACTTCGGCCTGACCGTGCTCTCCGACGCCTGTCTGGACACCGACCCGGAGTTGCACCGGGTTCTCGTCGAGCGACTGTTCCCGCAGTGGGCGGACGTCGTCACCGTCGACGACTGGCTCAAGACGATCGCGTCCGCATAGCGGCGCACCAGGTGGACGACCTGGGCGGTTGACCCCGGCGCGCACCCTTTTCGGGGGTGGCGGCTCTCGTCGGCCGTGGAGCAGTTCCTCGGCTCAGATCCTGATCAAATAGGCGGTGTCGGGCGTCAGGTGGGGCTGACGTTCGAGCGACATCCAGCAGCTGACCGCGCTGGAATCTCATCGGGGAGCAATTTTGCGCACATCTGCGCGTAACTTCGTCACTGCCACGACCGCGTCCGCCGTTTTCGCCGGCTGCCTGACCGTGCTGGCGGCCGGGCCGGCGTCGGCCCGGGAGGACTGCGACGACTCGTACCACCGGAAGTACACCCAGATCTCGTCCTCCTGGCACAAGGTCGTCGCGTCGGGGACCATCGACAACCGCCGCAGCTCCGCGTCGGTGCGCGAGTCCATATCGGCGGAGATCAGCGCCAGCCTGAAGGGCAGCGTCACCGGGGAGTTCGGCGGCAAGCTGGACCTCGCCGTGGGGGAGATCAACGCCAAGGGATCGGTCACCGTGGAGGCCAGCGCGTCCATCGCGCGGGGCAAGACGACGATGATCGTCGTGCCGGCGCGGAAGCGGGTCAGCTACAAGATCGGCATCAAGAAGCGGGTCTACCAGGTGTACGTGTCGCACCAGTTCCGGAGCTGCAAGGTCACCAACACCTACGCCAAGGTCACGGTCGCGGACTCGTACACCGAGACCAAGAACGTCTGACGGGTTCGGTGAGGAGGGACGGCGCCGGGGTCGTCGCCCAGCGCCGGCCCTTCCGTCGTCTCGCCGCACCGCCGGCCCTCACTCCCGGCAGGTGAGCCGCAGTTGGGACGCGGCGTGGTGGGCGCCCACCAGGGGGCGGGCGCCCCAGTCGCGGCCGCGGTCGGTGAGGCGGACCGTGAAGGTGGAGGACCTGACCGGGTAGGTGCCGACCTGGACCAGGGTGCCGCGGTGGACGGTCTGGAGGACGCCGAAGGCCGCGTACGTGGACGTCGGGTCGTCCGGGTCGGCGAGGACCCGGTAGACGGCCGGGTCACCGGCGACATCGATGTCGCGCGGGCCCCGCGGGACGAACACCGCCAGGGCGCACCGCTCGTACGCGTCGCCGACCGGCCAGGTCCACGTCGCCGTGCCCGCACCGTCCCTGTCGGGGCTGCCGGACATGGGCAGGGCGGTGAACCGGCCGTCGCAGCCGCCGTCCCGGAACCCGCCGGACGCCACCGTGTACCAGGCGGCGTCACCGTTCTCGAAGCGGCCGCCCTCGCGGTACGTGGTGCCGGTCGAGCACCCCGGGCCCGCCCACACCGCGTACACCGGCGGGCGCGACGGGGCGATGCGGGACGGCAGGCTCCGCTCCGGCAGCCGGCCGACGCCGTCCCGGTCCGCGTCCGGGCCCCGGTCGGGCCGGGCGTCGCCGCCCAGCAGGGCCACCGAAGCGATCAGGCAGCCCGCGGCCACGACGGAGCCCGCTGCCAGCACAGTACGTACGCTCGCCATGCCGGACCACTATGCAGCGCGACTCGCGGTAACCGTGAGGGTCAGCGCAGTTCCTCCGGGCACGGCGTGCCACGCGGGAAGATCTTGTACGGTGCGGCCAGCCGGTACACCCCCGGTTTCGGCGCGAGCAGTTCCGTCCACTCGTCGCCCTCCCGGTCCTCCTCCGCCTTCAGCACACAACCGTGCACGTTGACGAAGGTCTTGGTGCCGTCCTCACGCTGCTGCGAGGCCGTCGTCTCCTGCGGTGGCTCGACCTTCTTGCCCTCCTCGTCCAGGAGCGCCAGCCACGGCGAGTACGGCACGCGGATCAGCACCCGCCCCGCCGTCCGCACCCGGATCGTCACCTCGCCGGCGCCCGCCCGGACCACCGTCGCCGGCGGATCGGCCAGCGGCGTGGGGTCCTCCACCGCGAACAGCCGCCAGTTGGCGTCGGACCACACCGGGCGCAGGTACGGCTGGCCGTCCTTGACCAGCTCCGCCTCTTGCTCGGCACCGGTGTCCGGGTCGCCCTTGGGCAGCACCACGTAGTGCACGGCCCAGCGGTGCAGCCAGTCGCGGTAGGTCGCGGAGTTGAGGGTGTCGTCGTAGAAGACCGGGTTGCGCTCCATGTCCGCCTGCCGGTTCCAGCCGCGGGCGAGGTTGATGTACGGGGTCAGCGCCGACGCCTCGCGGTGGCTGCGCGCCGGTACCACCTCCACCCGCGCCTTCTCCGCCCCGAGCTGCTGGAGCTGGTTGATCAGCGGTGCGGCCTCGCGCGCCCACGACGCGTCCGGCGCGGTACGGACGATGTCGTCGGCGCTCTTGAAGCCGATCCACCCGTTCAGCACGACGAAGGCGAGGACCAGGGCGTACCACCTGCGGGTGCCGCGTGCGGTGTACGGCAGGGCGGCCAGCAGGACGACGCCCGCGAACAGCATGGGCAGCCGCGACACGTTCGACCCGATCTGCGAGTCGACCAGCCAGGTGAGGAGCGTGCCGAGCGCGTACACGGCCGCGGCGGTGCGGACCGTGCGCCAGTCACGCGGTACGAGGACGAGGACGAGGACCCCGAAGGAGAACGGCAGCATCGTCGACGCGAACGACATCGGCTGCGTACCGGAGAAGGGGAACAGCCACGACGACAGGGCCACGACGGCGACCGGCGCGAGGCCGAGCGCGTACGCGCCGGGGCGCCGCTTGTTGAGGAACAGCGCCGCCGCCGCCACCCCCAGGAACAGCCCGGCGACCGGACTGGCGGCGGTCGCCAGCCCCGCGAGGGGTGCGGCCACGGCGGCCTTGGCCCACCGCTTCCTGCGCCACCGGTACGGCCAGCAGAACACGGCCGCGACCGCGCCCAGCGCGAACATCATGCCGAGGCCGAACGTGACGCGGCCGGACAGCGCGTTGCACAGGAACGCGAACACCCCGGCGAGCGAGCACGCCACCGGATTGCGCACCGCCCGGACGCGCACCAGGATGAGCGCGGTCAGCGCGGCGGACGCCGTACCGGCGATCATCATCGTCGTACGGACGCCGAGCAGCGACATCAGGTAAGGGGACACCACGCTGTACGACACCGGGTGCATCCCGCCGTACCAGGCGAGGTTGTACGCGGAGTCCGGGTGGCGCCCGACGAACTCGGCCCACGCGTCCTGCGCGGCGAGGTCGCCGCCGCTGTTGGCGAAGAGGAAGAACCAGACGACGTGGGTGAGCGCCGCGATCCCCGTCGCGACCGCGACAGGGTGACGGAGGGACTCCGCCACCCCGGACCACCCCTCGCGGCGCACCGGCACGGGTGCGGCGGGCGCCTCGGCCACCCCGGCGGCTGACGGGGCGTCGGGACGGCCGGGACGGTCCGGCCGTCCGGGTACGCCGAGTACCGCCTCGGACACCTCATGAACCTCTGGCACCTCACGTACGTCCGGCAGCGACAGCTCCCGTCGGCCTGGCACCTCACGTACGCCCGGCAGCTCATCTGCGCCGGGCGCCTCGCGCACCTCGCGCACCTCAGCCGGTGGCCTTATTCGCGCCCGCGAAGTCGAGGCGCTGTCCGCGCGGGTCGGCTCAGCGCTGGTCGGCTCAGTGGTGGTCACTGCGGCTCTCTGCTCTCTGCGTCGTCCCCCATGCCCTTGCCACGTGCTGTCTGCGAAGACGTCGTTCCGGCGTCGTCCGTTGCCCGGACGTGTCCGGACGCTAACACGAGGGCGCCCCGGAAAACCGGGGCGCCCAGGGAGATTTCAGCCGATACGGGTGAGCTTGTCCCCGAGGCCGGGTTCGGCCATGGCGCTCTGCAGGGCCACCGGGACCCGGACCTGGCTGGCGCCCTCGCCCACGGACAGGATGCCGACCTGCGTGCCGGCGGGCGCCGAGTGGGGCAGCGCGCGGCCGCCGTCGCCCAGCTCCAGCTTGACCGTCAGGCCCGACCAGCCGACGACCTTCACGTCCTTGGTGGCGACCACCGGCGTCGTGCCGCCGAGGCCGTCGTCGACATGGCCGACGACATCACCCTTCTTGACGACCGTCCGGTTCTCCAGCAGGGCCCGCGTGGCCAGCATCGCCTCCTTGCTGGCGGCGATGGCGCTGCCCAGGATGGGCGTCTTGTACTGGGCGAGGACGGCGCCGACGATCAGCTGGTCCGTGTCGCCGACCTTCTTGTGGGCGGCGAACAGCAGGTTGCCGCCCGCCTTGGTGGTGCTGCCGGTCTTGATGCCCAGCGCCCCGTCGAACGGTACGAGGTCGTTGTAGTTGCGCCACTTCTTGCCAGACGGGTCCGTCCACCACGGCTTGGCGGTGATCTCCACCAGCGCGGGGATCTCCACCAGCTTCTCGCCCAGCTTCACCTGGTCCTCGGCGGAGCTGACGGTGGTGTGGTTCAGGCCCGAGGGGTCGGTGTACGTGGTGTTCTTCATCCCCAGTTCCTTGGCGGTGTCGTTCATCTTCTTGACGAACGCCGCCTCGGAACCGGCGTCCCAGCGCGCGAGCAGCCGGGCGATGTTGTTGGCGGAGGGGATCATGATGGCGGCGAGCGCGTCGTACTCGGAGATCTTGTCGCCGGCCTTCACGGTGTTGAGGGTCGACTCGTTCTGCGCGTCGTAGCCACCCTCCTTCTCCGCGAGGGCGTCGACCTCGATCATCGCGCCCTTGGACCCCTTCTTCAGGGGGTGCTCCTTGAGGATCACGTAGGCCGTCATGGCCTTCGCGACGGAGCCGATCGGTACGGGCTTCTGCTCGCCGAAGGAGTCGACTGCGCCGAGGCCGGTCGCCGACATGTAGCCCTGGCCCTCGTCCGGCCACGGCAGGGACGGCTTGCCGCCGTCGAAGGCGTACGACGCCTTGGCGGTCATCACCAGCGAGGGCGGGGGCAACGGCCGCACGAACTGCACGATCGCAAAGATGATCGCCAGGAGGAGGACCAGCGGGGTCCAGATCTTGACGCGCCGGACCGCCGTACGGACGGGGGTCTCCGGCGGGGGCGGGGTGTTCGTCAGCTCGGCGAGCATGTCCAGCGGCGGCCGGGGCGGCAGGGGCTGCTGCCGGGTCCGCTCGGGCTCGGTGAGCGAGGCGGGCGCGGCCGCCCCCGAGGCGGTGGGCGCCGCCGCGGGCGCGGCGGTGGCGGCGGCCGGCGCTCCGGGCCTCTTCGCGGCCGGGCGCACGTCGTCCGGGCGCAGCGGTACGAACTTGCTCGTCCGCTCGGCGGGGGACTCGGCCGCCCCGGCCGCCTTGGCGGGGTCGGCCGCCTTGGCGGGGCCCGCCGTGGGCGTGACGGCCTTGAGCGCGGTCGTCGGCTGGTCCACGGGCTTGCGCTGGACGGCCCGGAACACGGCGGTGGGCTGGTCGACGGGGCGGGGCGCGCCCTCCTTCGCGGGCTCACCGGCGGTCGTGTCGGCCGCGTCGGTGTCGGGACCGGTGTCGGTGCCCTCGACGGCGGGCCCGGCGCCCTTCGCGGCGGGCCCGGCGGCGGGCTCGGCGCCCTTCGCGGCGGGCTCGGCGGGCTCGGCGCCCGCGCCGTCCGCGTCCCCGTCCGCGTCCCCGTCCGCGTCCGTCGGGCGGCCGGCTGCGGCCTCGGGCGCGCCCACAGGCCGCTCGGCCCCGGCGGCGGGCTCGGCAGCCGCCTCGACGGGCGTACCGGCGCGCTCGGCCCCCTCGGCGGGAGCCGGGCCCTCAGGCTCGGCCCCCTCGGCGGGAGCCGCACCCGCGGACTGGCCCGGCTCGACGGACTCGCCCGGCTCGAAAGACGCCTCCTCCGACGCGGCAGGGTCGTTTCCGCCCGGCTCGCCGGACTCGGCCGGCTTACCCGGCTCGTCCCCCGTGGTGACCCACGCCGAGACGGCGTCCCGGAGGCGGGCGTCGCCGTCACGGTCGTTCGGGACCGCTTTGAACACCGCTGTCGGCTGGTCGACCGGGCGCTTCGCGTCCCCGTCCGGCGACGCACTGTCACCACGTACGGCAAGCCTCGGATCGCGTTCGCCCGACGCCGTCTCCCCCGGCGACTTCTGCTGCTCCGACTTGTCGGGGGACTCGCCCGCCACCGTGCCTCCTTCAATCAACGCACTGCCCGAACCATGTACCAGTGTCCTGTGTGAGCGCTTGGCTCCCGTGCAAGACGAGAACGACATACCTACCGGTTCCCGCCCGAAGCACCCAGGCGCTCTCGACAGACCAATGTGAGAGGGGTCACCCTGTCATTCATCCACGCGGGG
This sequence comes from Streptomyces sp. NPDC045701, assembly GCF_056432045.1. Classification (NCBI taxonomy): domain Bacteria; kingdom Bacillati; phylum Actinomycetota; class Actinomycetes; order Kitasatosporales; family Streptomycetaceae; genus Streptomyces; species Streptomyces sp. NPDC045701. The sequence continues at coordinate 67,067 of NZ_JBWKJV010000025.1, forward strand.
AGGCATGGATGGGCAGGAGCCGCAGAACACTTCCGGAGGAGCTTCTGTTGCTCGCTCTGGACCCGGCCACGGGTACCACAGCGCAGCCGCAGTCGCTCGACCTCGGCCTGGCCGGAGCACAGCTAGTGGAGCTGGCTCTGGCAGGACGGATAGCCCCTGACGGGGATCGTATCGCCGTGGTGATGCCACGGCCGACCGGAGATCCGACACTGGACTCCGCGCTCGAGCTGCTGCGCAGGCGTGGCAGTCCGGTGCGGGCCGTCCACTGGATCGGCGGGCCCCGGCTGGGGCTGCGCCAGACGTATCTCTCGCATCTGGAACGGTGCGGCATGGTGCATGCCGTCGAGGGCCAGATGTGCGGGGTGCTGCCGACGACGCGCTACCAGGCGACGGAGACGGCGATCAGCCGGGAGATCAGAGCCCGGCTCGACAGTGCGATCCGCACCGGTGTACCGCCGGACCCGCGGACCGCGGCGCTCGCCGCGCTGGCCCACGCGGTCGGACTCGGCAAGCACCTCTACCCCGGCAACGAGGGGCGTTCCTCGCGCTCCCGGCTCCGGGATCTGATCCGGCACGACCCGATGGGCGGACTCGTGGCGCACGCCGTGATGGACGTCCAGAACGGCGTGGGCGCACAGCCCCGCCGTAATCCCGGCGCGGGAGGTGGTGGCCGCCCGGCCACGGCCGTACCGATGCAGCCGCAGTCACGCAGTGGGTCGATGGCCCGCGCCGTGGCGCACTGAGCGGCACGAGGAACACCAGGGGGCCCGGAGGGTCCCACGAGCGAGGCTGAGCACGAGCACCAGGCACACACCCCACGGCCCGGTTCGGGAGCCGCATCGGCGCGCGGGGGGGTCAACACACCGCCCCGCGCGCTCGCGCGTGTCCGCACGTGCGTACGGCGTGGGGCGCGTGTGGCGATTTTCCAGCGCGCAAAGCCTATTGGTGGCAGTCTGCTGAGCAGTAGATACGCAGAGCTACGCCCGCTATGCAGCCAAGCAGCCGGAGGTGCAGTTTCCCGTGGCGTCGAACGTCAACCCCACCGTCAGGCGACGCAGATTGGGCCAGGAGTTGCGCCGGCTGCGTGAGCTCAAGGGCATGACGGCGGAGGAGGTGGCGGAGCGCCTGCTCGTCTCGCAGTCGAAGATCAGCCGCCTGGAGAACGGTCGCCGGTCCATCAGCCAGCGCGATGTCCGTGACTTGTGCGGGGTGTACGAGGTCGAGGACCACCGTATCGTCGATTCGCTCATGCAGATGGCGAAGGACTCGCGCCAGCAGGGCTGGTGGCACGCGTTCGGCGACATCCCGTACAGCGTCTACATCGGCCTGGAGACCGACGCGGCCTCGCTGCGGGTGTACGAGCCCCAGGTGGTGCCGGGGCTGCTCCAGACCCGGCAGTACGCGGAGGCGCTGATCGCCGGCGCGCTGCCGGAGTCGTCGACGGCCGACATCGAGAAGCGGGTCAACGTCCGCGCGCGGCGCCAGGAACGCATCCGGGACGCGGAAACGCCCCTGCGGCTGTGGGCGGTGATCGACGAGTCGGCGCTGCGCCGGGTGGTCGGCGACCGGCAGCTGATGATCGAGCAGTTGGAGCACCTGGTCGAGCAGTCCCACCTGCCGCACGTCACCGTGCAGGTGCTGCCGTTCGACATGGGCGCGCACCCCGGCATCAGCGGCCACTACGCGATCCTGGAGTTCCCGGACGCCTCCGACTCCTCGGTCGTCTACATCGAGGGGGTCACCAGTGACCTGTACCTGGAGAAGGCGAACGACGTGCAGCGGTACAGCGTGATGTACGAGCACCTGCGGGCCCAGGCGCTGAACGTGGAGCAGACGCGGCAGTTCATCGGCGAGGTCATCAAGGACTACACGGACGCGACGCGGTGACGTGGCGACCTGATGAGGCGGTGACGCGACCTTCGTTACGTCCTTAGGCGTAAGACCGTTTCGCCCGCGATGGTGCGGATTCTCCCGGCCCGCCGGGGAAGAAGCCGGTACGGTACACCCCGGTCGACCTCCAGCGGAAGACCCGCATGGAATATGCCATCCAGTCGAGTGAACGCCCGCCCCGCGCGGAGATCCCGACGAGTAGCGTCGATCACGCCAGCCCGCAGGTCGGGCCGGTGCGAGTCACTGCTGTCACTGTCGAGAACCGGAGCGGAAGAAGATGGCAATCATTCAGGGCGCCACGGACACCTGGACCAAGTCCTCGTATTCCGGCGGGAACGGCGCGTGCGTCGAGGTCAAGTCCCCCGTCGTCGCGTCGATCGCGGTTCGGGACTCGAAGGTCCCCGCCGGCCCGTCGATCACCTTCGTCCCCGAGACGTGGAACGCGTTCGTGCGCGAAGTGAGCACGGGAGTCCTCTGAGCCTTCCCACGCGTCACCGATGAGCCCTCTCGACTGGTCCGCCGTCCCGGCCGAGGGGGCTCGGTCATGTGCTGCCGCACCCCCTGCCCGCCGCGGGGCAACGACCCGGAGGACGTGAGGCGCGGCGCCCGCCCGGAAGTACCGCGGATGTCCCGCACGGCAGGGAGCCGGGGGCCGAGTGCGGGGGTGAGCGGGCCGTGCCGGGAGGGCGCGGCCGGCCGGGCGCGGCCATGGGGTGGCCTGTCGCCGCCCGGGCAACGCGGGTGTGCCGATGGGGTGGTGCCCCTCCCTTCGCCGACCGCACGGGACCCGCGTCCCGTGCGGTCGCTGTGTCGTGTGGTGTGGCGTACGGACCTGACGAAGCGCCTGATCATCGTGTGGCCGCCCTCACGGGCACGACAACGGGCCAGAAGGTCAAGAAAGAGTAAAAACGTTCGATGTTCTGATCTGCGTTCATATCCGTGATCAGTCGAACCCTTGACCGGCCGCCCGAACTGGCGGTTCAATCCCCGAAGTCCCCGCTCCCGCACGGGGGCGCCGCTGACCGGACGTACTGACGACGCGCTTCGACGTTCACAAGGCGGACCCCTGGAGGGGGCACATGAACAGTCTCGACTGGGCCGTGCTCATCGGCTACTTCGGCGTGATGGTCGCGATCGGCGTCTGGTCGCACAAACGCGTCGACAACGTCAGCGACTTCTTCACCGCCGGCGGCAAGATGCCGTGGTGGCTGTCGGGCATCTCCCACCACATGTCCGGCTACAGCGCGGTGATGTTCACCGGGTACGCGGGCATCGCCTACACGTACGGCGTCACCTCCTACGTCACCTGGTCCTTCCCCATAGCCATCGGCATCGCCATCGGCGCCCACCTCTTCGCGCCCCGGCTCAACCGCCTGCGCTCGCGCCTCCACGTGGCCTCACCGCTGGAGTACCTGAAGAACCGCTACAACCTGCCCACCCAGCAGGCGCTCGCCTGGTCCGGCGTACTGCTGAAGATCGTCGACGTCGGCGCGAAGTGGGCCGCCATCGCCACCCTGCTGTCCGTGTTCACCGGAATCTCGCTCAACCAGGGCATCCTCATCACCGGTGTCATCACCGGCATCTACTGCACCGTCGGTGGACTGTGGGCCGACGCCCTGACCGAACTCGGCCAGTTCATCATCCAGTTGTTCGCCGGCGTCGCGATGCTCGTCGCCGTCATGGCGAAGCTCGGCGGCTTCAGCGCGCTGTGGACCGTGTGGGACCGGCCCGAGCTCCAGGGGCACACCGAGCCGACCGCCGGCCCGTACACGGTGACCTTCCTCCTCGCGTACCTCTTCATCAAGACCTTCGAGTACAGCGGCGGCATGTGGAACCAGGCGCAGCGGTACATGGCCACGCCCACCGCCCGGGAGGCCACCCGCTCCGGCCGGCTGTCGGCCGTGCTGTGGTTCGTCTGGCCGCTGGTGCTGTTCTTCCCGATGTGGTGCGCCCCGCTGCTGGTGAAGCCCGAGAAGCCGGACGCCTCCGACTCCTACGCGCTGATGACCGAACAACTGCTGCCGCACGGCCTGCTGGGCCTGGTCATCGTCGGGTTCTTCTCCCACACCATGGCCATGTGCTCCTCCGACGCCAACGCCATCGCCGCCGTCTTCACCCGTGACATCGCGCCCGCGATGAGCAGGTCGGCGCGCGGCTGGTCGCACCGGGCCGGGCTGCTGGCCGCCCGCTGGTCCACCGTCGCCTTCCTCGCCCTGTCCATGGCGATCGCCACGCAGGTCAACTCGCCCGCGTTCAAGGACATCATCACCATCGTCATCAAGTGGGTGGCCGGTCTGATGGGCCCCATCGCCATCCCGTTCATGCTGGGCCTGCTGCGGTCGTTCCGCAGGTCCGGGCCGACGGCGGCGCTGGTCTCGTGGGCGGCCGGTCTGTTCGCGTTCTGGCTGACGAACTACGGACTCGACGGCATCGAGCTGCAGATCCAGATCGTCTCGCCGCTGGCGACCTCGCTGATCCTGTTCGTCGTCATCGGCTTCATCAAGCCGGAGGACACCCCGGAACGGGACGCCGTGCTGGACAAGCTGCACTCCGACGACGGCAGCCCGGCGGCGGCCCCCGTGCGTCAGCCCCTCGGGTAGCGGGCCAGCCAGCCCGGCGCGGAGGCGGCCGGGCTGTGCAGGGCCGGGCCCTGCGTCATCTCCATGGCGAAGTCGTCCGCCAGTTCCAGGATCGTGGGCCGCCCTTCCAGCTCGGCCAGCCAGGCCGGCGGCAGGGCGGTCTCGCCGTGCAGCGCGCCGAGCAGGGCGCCGGTGAGGGTGCCGGTGGTCTCCGACGGGCCGTCGTGGTTCACGGCGAGGCGCAGCCCGTGCCGGACGTCCTCGCCGACGAGCGCGCAGTAGACCGCGATGGCCAGCGCGTCCTCGGCGTGCTCCCCGTCGGTGTCCCCGAGCGAGGCGATCCTGGCCGGACCGGGTATGCCCTGGCGTACGGCGCCCAGGGCGTGCTTCAACGCCTCGCTGACCGGCTCGTGGCCGGGGCGGGCGGCCAGCAGCGCCAGCGCCCGCTGCACCGAGCCGTCGACGGGCTCGCCGCGGGCCAGGCCGTGGACGACGACGGCGAAGGCACCGGCCGACAGGTAGGCCGTGGGGTGACCATGGGTCTGCACCGCGCATTCCACGGCCAGTTGGCACACCAGTTGCGGCTCCCAGCCGACGAGCAGCCCGAAGGGCGCGGACCGCACCAGGGCGCCGGCGTCCCGGGCGGTGGGGTTCTTCGGTCGGTCGAGGGTGCCGAGGATGTCGTCGCCCAGCCCGATGAGGGTGGCGTGCGCGGGGCCGCGGCGGGCGTACAGCCACTCCTCGCAGGCCAGCCAGCCGTTGTCCTTGCGGCGCTCGTCCGGACCCCAGTCGCGCTGGGTCGCGGCCCATCGCAGATGGGCGCGGTGCACGTCGGTGGGCGGGTGCCAGGCGCCGGTGTCGCGGCGCACCTGGGCGCGTATCAGGCCGTCCACGGTGAACAGCGACAGCTGGGTCGCGGACGTCACGGCCCCGCGCCGCCCGTACGCGGGCGCCAGGTCGGCCAGCCCGTCGGGGCCGTGCGCGGCCCGGATCGCCTCGACGGACAGGGTGGAGACCCCCGCTCCGAGGGCGTCCCCGATCGCGGCGCCCAGGAGGCAGCCGCGCACCCGGGCACGGAAGTCCTGCTGCTCGGCCCGGCCCCAGACAGCCGCGGCTGCTGCACTCACCTCGCGTCCCTCCCCTCGCCCGTCGTCGTACGTCCGGCGCGCAGCACTGTAATCGAAGGGAACGAGGCGCTCCGGGCCCGGAGTGTTATAGGTACGGACGCCCGTCAGGTGGGGTTTTGCTCGCTGTTCGGCACCGGTTCCTGGTTGTTCCCGGCGACGGCGGTGGCGTCGGCGGAGGCGGTGGTGATGCGCTCGCGCTGTGCGGCGGCCCAGGCGTACTCCGGGTCCAGCGCCAGCGCCCGGTCGAGGTCCGCCAGCGCCTCCTCCGGATCGCCCAGCGCCTCGTGGGCGAGCGCGCGGCTGCCGAGCGCCCAGACGTAGCCGGGATCGAGGGTTAGGGCCCTGGTGTACGCGGCCACCGCCTCCGCGTGGCGCCCCGCCGCCCGCAACGCCTCGCCGCGCTCGCCGATCACCCACGGGTCCCCCGGGGCGAGGGCATGCGCGCGGTCCAGGTCGCGCAGCGCGCCGGCCGTGTCGCCCAGCGCACGGCGGACCTGGGCCCTGCGCACCAGGCTCCAGCGGTGGTCCGGGTCCAGGCTCAGGGCGATGTCCAGGTCCGCCAGCGCCTCCGCCGGCCGGCCCAGGGCGCGCTGGACCTGGGCGCGGCTCGCCCGTGGCCACACCCATGCCGGGTCGAGCGCGACCACCCGGTCCAGGTCCGCGAGGGCCTCGGCGTGCCGGCCCAGCCTGCGGTAGGTCTCGCCCCGGTGCGCGAGGGGGCGGGTCGCGCACCGGGCCACCGCCACGGCCCGGTCGTGGTCGGCGAGCGCCCGGTCGGCGTTGCCCAGCGCGAGGTGGACCAGGGCCCGCCCGGTGTACGCCCGGGCGAACGCGCGGAGCCCGATCGACCGGTCGAAGTCGGCGAGCGCCTCGGCGTACCGCCGCGCGTCGTGCAGCGCCCGTTCCCGGGAGGCCAGGGCGTAGGCGCGGTCCTCGGGGCCGGCCCGGGCGACCAGGAGGTCCAGGACGCCGACGACCGACCGGGCCGGGTCGTCCAGCGCCTCCAGGCAGGCCGTCCCGAAGCGCCGCACGGCCTCGTCGTCCGTGTCCTCGCCCGCCTCGGCGAGCGTCCGCGCCCAGCGGCGGGCCTGTACCGCGCCCTCGGCGCACGCCCCGATCCCCTCGTGCAGCGTGCCGTCGAGGGCCGTGCGCGGCCGGGCGCACAGCCGGTGGTAAAGCTCCTCCAGCCGCAGGGCGCGCCAGCTCTCGTGCTCCCACCGCTCGTACCGGGAGATGCCCCGCCCGGCGGTGTCGCCCCACTGCGCGTAGGCGTCGGCGAGCCGGCTGTGGGCCTCGTGCCAGCCCTGCGGGGAGCCGGTCCGCTGGAGGCGCAGCATGGGGGCGCGTACGACGTCGTGGTACTGGGCGTGGTCGTCGCGCTCGCCGACGAACGGCAGGGCGCGCAGCCAGGCGTACAGCTCCGCCGGGTCCGTGTCGTGTCCGGCGGCCACCGCGAACACGTCCTCGTTCAGCCGGCGCGGCAGCGCGCAGGCGAGGGCGGCGGCGCGGCGGGCCGGGTCGTCCTCCCACTTCAGGAACCGGTCCACGGCCGTGGCGCCCGCGGTGTTCGGTTCGCCGGGATGCTGGGCCAGGGTGGAGACCAGCACCGGGAGCCCGCCGGACAGGCGCAGTACGTCCTGGACGACCGGCTCGTCCACGACGCCCTTCGCCGTCAGCAGGCGCCGTGTCTCGGGTTCGGTGAACGGTTCGAGCGGCAGGTCCTGGACGGCGTGGGACCACTCCGCCCAGCAGGCCGGGTCCAGGCGGTCGCGCCCGGCCAGGGTGAGGACGACGTTCCCGGGCAGCGGACCGTGGCGCTCGCCCGCGATCAGGTCGCGCAGCCAGGTGTCGAGGACCGGTGCGGTGCGTTCGTAGGTGTCGAAGAAGAGCGCGATCCACGGGACGCTGTCGGCCACCCGGTCCAGTTCGGCGACCAGCAGCGGCCCGAGGACGGGTACGGGGTCGAGCGCCAGCCGGGCGTCGTCGGCGCCGCGTGCGCGGGAACGCGGGCCGAGGGTCGCCCGGAGCCGGTCGGCGCCCCGGGCCACGAGCGCCGGGTCGACGCCGCCGGCGAAGGCGCCGACGACCGGGAGCATGCCCGCTCCGATCAGCCCGGCCTGTGCGGCGGCCATGCTGCCGGGCGAGGGGGCGGACGCGCCGGATGAGGGGGCGGAGGTGCCCGGCGGCCCCTCGTCCGGGGCGGTGAGGGAGGCGAGTTCGGCCTCGTGGCGTGAGCGGTGGTAGGCGGCGAGCTGCCGGTCCAGCGCCTTGAGGGGGTGCCCCTGCCGGTCCAGGCAGGCGCTGATCGCCGCCATCACGGCGGGGACGTCGTGCGCGGTCTCGTCGGCGTACGCGGTCAGCGCGCCCCGCTCGCGTGCCGCGTCCTCCAGCCGCCGGACCAGCGTGGTCTTGCCGACCCCCGCCATGCCGCGCACATGGAAGACGAACCGGTGCCGGGCGTCCTCGGGTGGGAGGGCGAAGTTGCCGGTGAAGAGGGACAGTTCGCGTCCCCGTCCGACGAACCCGGCCCGCTGGTGCTGCTGGAGCAGTTGCGACATCGACGGTCTGGATCGGGAGCCCCTGGCCATGGGGTCAGTCTCGCAAAGTTCACTCCAGTACGGGCAGGAGTTCGGGGAGGTGCCCGTCCGATGCCGCCGCCGCCCGCTGCCGCTCCTCGGGGACCTCGCCGTACAGGGTGGTACGGGGGCGGGCCGGGCGGCCGGCGGCCTCGGCGATGGCGACGAGGTCCCTGACCGAGCGGTACGAGCCGTAACCGGAGCCCGCCATGCGGGAGATGGTCTCCTCCATGAGCGTGCCGCCCAGGTCGTTGGCGCCGGAGCGGAGCATCTCGGCGGCGCCCTCGGTGCCGAGCTTCACCCAGCTGGTCTGGATGTTGGGGATGTGCGGGTGGAGCAGGACGCGGGCCATGGCGGTGACGGCCCGGTTGTCGCGGGTGGTGGGGCCGGGGCGGGCGATGCCGGCGAGGTAGACGGGGGCGTTGGTGTGGATGAAGGGCAGCGTGACGAACTCGGTGAAGCCCCCGGTCTCCTTCTGGATCTCCGCGAGCGTGCGGAAGTGGCCGAGCCAGTGCCGGGGCTGGTCGACGTGGCCGTACATCATCGTCGAGGAGGAGCGGATGCCCAGCTCGTGGGCGGTCCGCACCACCTCGATCCAGGTGGCCGCCGGCAGCTTGCCCTTGGTGAGGACCCAGCGCACCTCGTCGTCGAGGATCTCGGCGGCGGTGCCGGGGAGCGAGTCCAGGCCGGCCTCCCTGGCGGCCGTCAGCCACTCGCGGATCGACAGGCCCGTGCGCGTCGCGCCGTTGACGACCTCCATCGGCGAGAAGGCGTGCACGTGCATGCCGGGGACGCGGGTCTTCACGGCGCGGGCGATGTCGAAGTACGCCGTGCCCGGCAGGTCCGGGTGGATGCCGCCCTGCATGCACACCTCGACCGCGCCGAGGTCCCACGCCTGCTGGGCGCGGTCGGCGACCTGGTCCAGGGACAGGGTGTAGGCGTCGGCGTCGGTGCGGCGCTGGGCGAAGGCGCAGAACCGGCAGCCGGTGTAGCAGACGTTGGTGAAGTTGATGTTGCGGGTGACGATGTACGTCACGTCGTCGCCGACCGCGTCCCGGCGGATGTCGTCGGCGATCCGGCACAGCGCGTCCAGCGCCGGCCCGTCGGCGTGCAGCAGGGCGAGGGCCTGGTCGTCGGTGAGCCGGGTGGGGTCGCCGGCGGCGACCGTGAGGGCCTCGCGTACGTCGGTGTCGATGCGCTGCGGCACCATGCCGGGTGCGGCGGCCTCCCGCAGTGCCTCCCAGTCGCCGTACACCTCGTCGAAGTCGTCACGCCGGTCGGCGGTGCGGCCGGTGGTGTCGATGGTGCGGTGCAGGTCGGTGCGGCCCGTGGCGGTGAAGCCCTCGTCGGGCTCCTGCCACGGCAGGCCGCGCACCTCGGCGTCCGGGTTCGCGAGCCCGGTGGCGGGGTCGGCGAGCGCGCGGACGTGCGGCAGCAGGCGCGGGTCGAGCCAGGGTTCGCCGCGCGTCACGAACTCGGGGTAGACGCACAGGCGTTCACGCAGCTCGAACCCGGCCTCCGCGGACCGCTCGGCGAGGGTGTCGATCGCCGGCCAGGGGCGCTCGGGGTTGACGTGGTCGATGGTGACCGGTGACACCCCGCCCCAGTCGTCGATACCCGCGCCGATGAGCCGCCCGTACTCCTCGTCCACCAGGTTCGGCGGGGCCTGGAGGCAGGCGGAGGGGCCCATGATGTGCCGGGCGACGGCGACGGTGGCGACCAGGTCGTCCAGATCGGCGTCCGGCATGCCGCGCATCGCCGTGCCCGGCTTGGCGCGGAAGTTCTGGATGATCAGCTCCTGGATGCCGTGGTAGGCCCGCGCCACGCGGCGCAGTGCGAACAGCGACTCCGCCCGCTCCTCGTACGTCTCGCCGATCCCGATGAGCAGCCCGCTGGTGAACGGCACCGACGAGCGGCCCGCGTCCTCCAGCACCCGCAGCCGCACGGCCGGTTCCTTGTCGGGCGAGCCGTGGTGCGGGCCGCCGGGCTCGGACCACAGGCGGGTCGCCGTGGTCTCCAGCATCATCCCCATGGACGGGGCGACGGGCTTGAGCCGCTGGAAGTCGGTCCACGACAGCACGCCGGGGTTGAGGTGGGGCAGCAGCCCGGTCTCCTCCAGGATGCGGATCGCCATGGCGCGTACGTACGCGAGCGTGTCGTCGTAGCCGTGCGCGTCCAGCCACTCCCGCGCCTCGGGCCAGCGGTCCTCGGGCTTGTCGCCCAGGGTGATCAGGGCTTCCTTGCAGCCGAGCGCGGCGCCCCGGCGCGCGATGTCCAGCACCTCGTCGGGCGACATGAACATCCCGTGCCCGGCGCGCCGCAGCTTGCCGGGCACGGTGACGAAGGTGCAGTAGTGGCACGTGTCCCGGCACAGCCGGGTGAGGGGCACGAACACGCTCTTCGAGTACGTGATGACCCCGGGCCGCCCCGCCGCCGCCAGCCCGGCGTCCCGCACCCGGCCGGCCGACGCGGCCAGGTCCTCCAGGTCCGCGCCCCGCGCCCGGAGCAGCACGGCGGCCTCGGCAACGTCCAGCGCCACTCCGTCCCTGGCCCGCTTCAGGGCGCGTCGCATGGCGTTGGCGGTGGGGCGTCCGGGCTGGTCGTCGGTCATGGCCCCGAGCATACGAGTGCGGGGTGGCTATACGTACCGCGCGTACTCGTCCAGCGTGCGCAGCACCTCGGCCTCCCCGGACGGCGGGAGTTGGACGACGGTCTCCGTGATGCCGAGGTCGGCGAAGTGCGCGAGCTTCCCCTCCGAGGGGCGGACGGCGTACGGGACGACCTGGAGGGCGTCCGGGTCGCGGCCCGCCTTCTCCCACGTCTCGCGCAGCACCGGGAGCGCCTCGCCCAGGCCCCGGCCGCCGATGGGCAGCCAGCCGTCGGCGTACTCGGCGACGTGGGCGAAGAGCTTGGGGCCGGCCGCGCCGCCGATCAGTGTGCGGGGGGCGCCGCCGGCGGGTTTGGGGAAGGCGAGGGAGGCGCGTACGGAGGCGGTCGCGCCCTCGTACGCCGTGGGCTCGGCGGCCCACAGGGCACGCATCAGGGCCATCCGGTCGCGGGTGCGTTCGCGGCGGCTGGTCCAGGGCACTCCGTGGTCGGCGGCCTCCTCGCGGTTCCAGCCGTAGCCCACGCCGAGGGTGAAGCGGCCACCGGAGAGGTGGTCGAGGGTGGCGACCTGCTTGGCGAGGTCGATCGGGTCGTGCTGGGCGACGAGCGTGATGCCGGTGCCCAGCCCGAGCCGCTCCGTGACGGCCGCCGCCTGGCCGAGCGCGACGAAGGGGTCCAGGGTCCGGCCGTATTCGGGCGGCAGGTCGCCGCCCGCCGGGTAGGGGCTGGTGCGTTCGACGGGGATGTGGGTGTGCTCCGGCAGGTAGAGGCCCGCGAAGCCGCGCTGCTCCAGTTCACGCGCGAGCCGTACCGGGGTGATGGTCTGGTCCGTGAGGAAAATCGTCGTCGCGATGCGCATGACGGCCCAACGTATGGCGCCCGGCGCCGAATTCCGAGACCGTCGCCCTGGATTGGCGGGGAGTTCACCGGCCGCGAGGAGGGTGGGAGCCATGATGGGCAGACGGGGTTTCGTGGCGGGCGCGGCGGGCGCCTTCGCCGTGGGCGGCGGTGTGAGCTTCGCCGCCGGGCAGACCGAGCGGGTCCTGCGCGGCACCCTGCCGCCCGGTTCGCCCGACTACGTGTACCTGCCGGTCGAGGTGCCGGGCGGGGTGCGGGAGATCCGGGTGTCGTACGCGTACGAGCGGCCCGCCGTGCCGCCGGGCACGCAGGGCAACGCCCTGGACATCGGCGTGTTCGACGAGCGGGGCACCGAGTTGGGCGGGCGGGGGTTCCGGGGCTGGTCGGGCGGTGCCCGGACCGAGTTCTTCCTGCGCGCCGACGACGCCACGCCCGGGTACCTTCCGGGGCCGGTCCGCGCGGGCACCTGGCACATCGTGCTGGGTCCGTACACCGTCGCGCCCGCGGGCCTGGCGTACACGGTGACGGTCCGCCTCGCGTACGGCTCCGCCGGGCGGACCCCGCGCCCGGTGTACCCGCCGGAGCGGGCCGGCGGCCGGGGCCGGGCCTGGTACCGGGGCGACTGCCACCTGCACACGGTGTACTCCGACGGGCGGCGCACCCCCGCCGAGGTCGCGGCGGCCGCGCGCGCCGCGGGGCTGGACTTCATCAACACCTCGGAGCACAACACGCACGCGGCGCACGGGGCGTGGGACGGGCTGTGGGGCGAGGACCTGCTGATCCTTACCGGTGAGGAGGTCACGACCCGCAGCGGCCACGTCGTCGCGGTCGGCACCGATCCGGGGACGTTCGTCGACTGGCGCTACCGGGCCCGCGACAACCGGTTCGGGCACTTCGCCCGCGAGATCCGCCGGGCCGGCGGCCTGGTGGTGCCGGCCCACCCGCACGCCACGTGCGTCGGCTGCTCCTGGAAGTTCGGCTTCGGCGAGGCGGACGCGGTGGAGGTGTGGAACGGCCCGTACACCCCGGACGACGAGGTCGCGCTGGCCGGCTGGGACGGCACGCTCACGGGCCGGGGCCGCTGGGTCCCCGCGATGGGCGGCAGCGACGCGCACCGCGAGCCGCAGCGGGTGGGCGAGCCGCAGACGGTCGTCCTCGCCGAGGACCTGACCCGCGAGGCGGTCCTGGCGGGGCTGCGCGCGGGCCGGTCGTACGTCGCGGAGTCGGCGGCGGTGTCGCTGGCCTTCTCCGCGACGGGCGGACGCGGCGCCCGCGCGGGCATCGGCGAACGGCTTCCCGTCCCGCCCGGCGCCCCGGTGACGGTGCGCCTCGACGTGACGGGCGCCCCCGGCTGCACGGCGCACCTGGTCACGGACCAGGGTCTCCTGCACACGGCCCCGCTGCCCGCGGCGGGCACGGGTTCGGTGGAGTGGACGACGACGCCCGCGTACGCCGCCTACGTCCGGGCCGAGGTCCGCCACCCGCCCGCGGTGCCGGGACTGCCGGGGGCACTGGCGGCGTTCACCAACCCGGTGTTCCTGGGGGACGGGCGGGCGCGGGAACGCCCCGTCTGGGCCGGGTCCGCGGGGTGACGTCCCTCAGTCGTTGACGGCGGTGAGCAGGACGGCCGCGTCGGTCACCGCCGTCACGCCGTGCCGTTCGGGCGGCAGCAGGTACAGGGAGCCCATGCTCAGCTCGGTGTCGCCGGACTGGGCCGTCACCCGCACCACACCGCGCAGCACCTGGAGGGACGCGGCGGGCGGGGTGTTGTGCTCGTCGAGCGAGGTGCCGGCGGTGAGGGCGATGACGCTCTGCCGCAGCGGCGGGTCGCGCAGGATCAGGTTGGCGCTGCGGCCGTGCTCGTCGGCGTGGGCGTTGACGAGGTGTTCCTCGGCGATGGCGTTGAGGTCATACATACCGTCCACCTTGCCCCGCTGCCGGAACGTACGCATACGGAAGGGCGGGCACCGTGCCGTCCCACGGTGCCCGCCCTGCCGGCTCAGGTGTGCGTCAGTCCGCGACGATCAGCGAAGGGGTCTCCTTCTTGAGGACCTCGCCGCGGAAGAACGCCGGGCTGCGGCGCTGCATCACCAGCATGATCACGACGCCGAGGAGCAGCAGGCCGACGCCGATCACGAACACCGACCCCATGCCGAGGACGGAGGAGCCGGAGCCGTAGGCCGGGTCCCACATGTCGTACAGCGTCTTGGCGAAGACCGCGGTGAGCATCAGGCCGCCGAGGGCGGGCAGGACGCCCTTGAACAGCGCGTCCTTGGCGGAGTTCGTGAGCTCCCGGCGGAAGAACCACACGCAGGCGAAGGCGGTCAGCGCGTAGTAGAAGCAGATCATCAGGCCGAGCGCGTAGATGGTGTCGACCAGGACGTTCTCGCTGGCCAGCGTCATCACCGCGTAGAAGACACCGGTGGCGACACCCGCGACGACCGTGGCCAGGCCCGGCGTCTTGAACCTGGGGTGGACCTTGGTGAAGGAGTGCGGCAGGGCCTCGTAGGTCGACATCGCCAGGACCGTGCGCGCCACCGGGATGAAGGTGGTCTGGAGGCTCGCGGTGGCGGAGGCGAAGACGGCGACGAAGAGGGCGACGCCGAGGGCACTGCCCATCACCGGGCCGGCGAGGGCGGCGAAGACGTTGTCGGAGGTCTCGGGGTTGGCGAGCCCGAGGCCCTTGTCGCCGGAGCCGACGACCATCTGGGCGGCGATGCCGGTGGCCAGGTAGGAGCCGATGAGGACGATCATCGTGATGAGTGCGGCACGGCCGGGGGTCCTGGCGCTGCCGGTCGTCTCCTCGTTGGTCGCCATACAGGCGTCCCAGCCCCAGTAGATGAAGATCGCGAGGGAGAGGCCGGCGGTGAAGGCGGAGAAGGACTCCACGGCGAAGGGGTCCAGCCAGGACCAGGAGAACTCGGTGCCGGTGGGGAAGTCCGGGCTGCCGACCTTGGAGAAGGCCAGGGCCACGAAGACGCCCAGCACGATCAGCTGGAGGCCGACGAGCGTGTACTGGACGCTCTTGGTGGCCGTCATGCCGCGGTAGCTGATCGCGGTCGCGATGGCGATGAGGATGAGGGTGGTGAGGATGTGGACGCCCTTGTTGTCGTCCAGTGCGGCGATGTCCGGGTTGCCGCTGATCTCACCGGCCAGGAGCCAGAAGTAGGAGGTCGCGACACCCGCCAGGTTGGACAGGACGATGATCGTCGCGATGACGAGGCCCCAGCCGCACATCCAGCCGACCTTGGGGCCGAAGGCCTTGACCGTCCAGGTGAAGGAGGTGCCGCAGTCCGGCATGGCCTTGTTGAGCTCGCGGTACGCGAACGCCACCAGCAGCATGGGCAGGAACCCGGCCAGGAAGACGGCCGGCATCTGCAGGCCGACCTCTCCGGCGGTGGAGCCCAGCGTGGACGTCAGGCAGTAGGCGGGGGCGACGGTGGAGATGCCGATGACGGCACTGCCCACCAGCCCGACGGAGTTGCCGCCGAGTCCCTTGGTTCGTACGTCACCGGTGCCACCCGACATGGTGACGCCCCTTACCGTGTCTCCGGCCTGGGGCCGCGCTTCTACCTGAGTCATGCAGAGGACGTTAGGTGCTGCGGTTTCCACATCCGGAAGAAGGCACTCCGCGATCTTTTCCTTGCAATGCGGGGCGCGAGGCCGCCTTCCGGCAATGAATGAAAGATGGCCTGCGCCTCCGGCCGACCGATTGGTAGGCGAAAACCGTACCGTTCGATATGCGGGAACCGCAGGTGTGTCCGTTTTGCCGGTTTCTAAATTTTCCCGCGCTGTTTTCGGCCCGGCCACACACCCGCCCCCGGCGCGCCGTACGCGTACGGCGCGCGAGGCCCCGCACCCCGCCCCGCACCGGCCTTCCGGACCCCGTCGAGCGCGCCGGAGGACGCCGCCGCGGTACACCCGATCGGGTGCGCGCGGGCACCCGGCGGACCCGCACGACGCCCACCGCCCCGCCCCGGGACCCACGCCCGCGGCACCCCGGGCCGCCGCCCGGAGGCCGCGCCAGGGGCCGCACGGGTCGCGTCCGGAGCGCCCCGGCTCACCATTGCGGCCACGTCCGGCCGCCACCGCGCCGGGGTCAGCCGAGCAGCGCGTAGACCGTGGAGGCCCGGGCCGCGGGCTCCGTCGTCCCCTCCGCGGTCAGGGTGACCTCCGCGAACGCCATCCGCCGGCCCAGCTTGGTGATCCGCGCGTCCACCAGGACGTCCGCGCCGGTCACCGCCCGCATGAAGCTGGTCGACTGCTGCACGGTGGTCATGGGCACGAACGCCCCGCGCGCCGAGGACACCGCGATCACCGTGGCGGTGTCTGCCGCAGCCATCAGGGCCTGCCCCGACAGCCCGCCCCCTTCACGCGCCAGCCGCCCGTCCCACGGCAGGCGCAGGACGGCGTGCGCCTCACCCGCCTCCACGACGGACAGCCCGAGCTCCAGCACCCAGGGCGCGAAGTTGTCGGCGAGGATCTTGTCGGCTTCGGCGATCGTGAGAGTCATGCCGGGATGCTGCCGCCGCGGCGCGCCGCCGAAACCGGGCGAGTGGCCCGTCAGCCCAGCTCGAACCCGAGCGCCGTGGCGATGACCGCCGCCTGCTCCGGGTCGATCCGGGCGCCCGCCGGCTCCACCGTCAGGGGGTCCAGCGAGGACAGGTCACTGCCCCGGAGGTCCGCGCCCTTCAGCCTGGCACCGTGGAAGGCCGCACCGGACAGGTCGCACCGGGCGAGGGTCGCGCCCTCCAGGCGGGCGCCGGTCAGGTCGGCCTCCCGGAGCCGCACGCCGTCGAAGTCGGCCTTCCGCAGGTCGGCGCCCCGCAGGCCGGCGAACGACCAGTCGCCGCCGGACACCTCCAGAAGCCCGAACGTCGACTGCTCGAAGCGGCTGCCGACGACCTTGCACTGCTCGAAGCGCGCGTCGAAGAAGCCGCACTTGCGGAAGGAGCAGTTGGTGAACGCCGCGCCCGAGTGGCGCGAGGCGTTGAACCGCACCCCCGAGAAAGTGCACTCGTCGAAGACCGCTCCCCCGTTCACGACCTCCGTCCAGTCCGTGTCGTAGAAGGTGCAGCCCGTGTACGTCGTACCGGGGCCCAGCTCCCTGGCGTACCAGTCCTCACCGCGGACGACGAGATCGCGTTCCTTCACCATGCGGTCCATTGAACCGGCCGCCACCGACAACGGGGCCCGGGAACGGCCGGCCGCGGGAGGAGAGGTGGCGCCCCACGCCGGTACGGACGCCCTCGCCGTTCATCGCCGGAGCTCCACTGACGATCCGTCAGAGGGCCCTGTCGGGGGAGAGTGTCACGACCTTGTGCAGAGCGTCACCCACTGCTGACGCAAACGCCGTCGACAAGGCAGACTGTCGAGGGCGGAACCAGCGGGGTACGGGCAGGGGGAGCTATGGACCGTGAAGACGGGCCACGAGTGCCGGAGCAGCGCGCTCCGCGGCCGGGTCCCGCCGCGGGCGGCGACGCCGGTGCGCGCGGCCTGCGCCGCGGCCCGCACGGCGAGCACGACGGCCCGCGCGGCGACCTGGGCGGCGACCCGCGGGACGGGCACGCCGAGCTGCGGTTCGCCGTGCTCGGTCCGGTGCGCGCCTGGCGCGACGGCGCGGCCCTGCCGTCCGGCTCCCCGCAGCAGCGGGCCCTGCTGGCCGCACTGCTGCTGCGCGACGGGCGCACGGCGACGGCCGCCGAGCTGATCGACGCCATCTGGGGCGACGAGCCGCCCTCGCAGGCCCTCGCGGCGGTACGGACGTACGCCTCCCGGCTGCGCAAGGTCCTCCCACCGGGCGTGCTCGTCAGCGAGTCGGGCGGGTACGCGATCCGCGGCCGCTCCGACGCCCTCGACCTGAACGTCGCGCAGGAGCTGGCCGCCGGGGCGGAGAAGGCGCGGGTGGGCGGCGACCGGGCGCAGGCCCGGGTGCTGATCGACAAGTCGCTCGGCCTGTGGGACGGCGAACCCCTCGCGTCCGTACCCGGCCCCTACGCCGAGACGCAGCGCGCCCGCCTGGAGGAGTGGCGGCTCCAGCTGCTGGAGACCCGGCTCGACCTGGACCTGGAGTGCGGGCACCACGCGGAGGCGGTGTCCGAGCTGACGGCCCTCACCGCGGCGCACCCGCTGCGCGAGCGGCTGCGGGAGCTGCTGATGCTGGCGCTGTACCGCAGCGGGCGGCAGGCGGAGGCGCTCGCCGTGTACGCCGACACGCGCCGGCTCCTCGCCGACGAGCTGGGCGTCGACCCGCGCCCCGAGCTGGCCCGGCTCCAGCAGCGCATCCTGCGGGCCGACGCGGAGCTGGCCCGCCCGGTGGAAACCCCCTCCCCCGCCCCGGCCGTCTCGCGCCCGGCCCAGTTGCCGGCCACGGTGCCGGACTTCACCGGCCGGGCGGCGTTCGTACGGGAGTTGAGCGACCGGCTGGTGACCGCGGAGGGCTCGGTGATGGCCGTGTCCGCGCTGGCGGGCATCGGCGGGGTCGGCAAGACGACGCTCGCGGTGCACGTCGCCCACGCGGCCCGCCCGCGCTTCCCGGACGGGCAGCTGTACGTGGACCTCCAGGGCGCGGGGGCGCGGGCGGCGGAGCCCGAGACCGTGCTGGGCGCCTTCCTCCGGGCGCTGGGCATCCAGGACTCGGCCGTCCCCGACACCCTCGACGAGCGGGCCGCGCTGTACCGGTCGACGCTCGCCGGGCGGCGGGTGCTGGTCCTGCTGGACAACGCGCGGGACGCCGCCCAGGTGAGGCCGCTGCTGCCGGGTACGGAGGGGTGCGCCGCGCTGGTCACCAGCCGGGTCCGGATGGTCGACCTGGCGGGCGCGCACCTGGTGGACCTGGACGTGATGTCCCCCGAGGAGGCCCTTCAGCTCTTCACCAAGATCGTGGGCGCCGAGCGGGTGCGGGCGGAGCGGGAGGCGGCGCTGGACGTGGTCGCCGCGTGCGGTTTCCTCCCGCTGGCCATCCGTATCGCCGCGTCCCGCCTGGCGGCGCGCCGCACATGGACGGTCACCGTGCTCGCGGCCAAGCTGGCCGACGAACGCCGCCGCCTGGACGAGCTCCAGGCGGGCGACCTCGCCGTCAAGGCCACCTTCGAGCTCGGGTACGGCCAACTGGAGCCGGCCCAGGCCCGCGCGTTCCGCCTCCTGGGCCTCGCCGACGGCCCCGACATCTCCCTCGCGGCGGCGGCGGCCGTCCTGGACCTCCCGCTCCACGAGGCGGAGGACCTCCTGGAGTCCCTGGTCGACACGTCCCTCCTGGAGTCGGCCGCGCCGGGCCGCTACCGCTACCACGACCTGGTCCGCCTCTACGCGCGTGCATGCGCCGACCGCGACGAACAGCCGCCCACGGAGCGCCTGTCGGCCCTCTCCCGGCTGCTGGACTTCTACCTGGCGACGGCGGCCCGGGTCTACGCGATCGAGCGCCCGGGCGACCGCCTGGTCGACCACCTGGAACCGACCACCTACGCCGGCCTCACGTTCACCGACCGCCACGCGGCCCTCGACTGGCTCTACACGGAAGCCAACTGCCTCCTGGCCTGCGCCCGCCAGTCCACGGCGGGCCCGCGTCTGCGCCGGGCGGTGGACCTGCTGTGGGCGGCGAAGGACCTCGCGGAGTCGGGCGCCAACTCCAAGCAGTACGAAGCGGCCGCGGTGGCCGCCCGCGAGGCGGCCCGCGCCGCCGGCGACCTCCATGCCGAGGCCCGTGCCCGTACGGCCCTCACCAACGTGCACCTGGTGGCGGGCCGTTACGACGAGGCCGACGAGGAGGCGCGCAGCGCACGGGCGCTGGCCGTCGAGGTGGGCGACACGGCACCGGTGTACTGGGCGGACAACGACCGGGGCATCATCGCCGCCATCCGGGGCCGGCACCAGGACGCCGAGGAGCACCTCGCCTCGGCGGTGGAGGGGTCCCGCGCGGACGGGAACCTGCCCGGCGCCGCGAGCGCCCTGTGCAACCTCTCCCGGCTGCACCTGCTCACCGGTCGTACGGCGACGGCCATCGAGCTGGCGCGGCAGGGCATCGAGATCTACGACCGCATGGATCTCGCGCTGCGGCTCGCCAACGGCCGGTACGCGCTGGGGGTCGCGCTCACCCACGCCAACCGCAACGCGGAGGCGCTCAAGGAGCTGTTCGAAGCGCTGCGCATCTTCGCCAAGAACCGGCAGCGGCTCTGGGAGGGCGCCACGCACTTCCGGCTGGCGGAGGCGCAGCTGAAGTCCCGGCGCCCGGCGCACGCCGCCCAGCACGCGGAGCAGGCCCTGGCGATGGGCTGCATCGGCGGTGACCGCATGCGCGGCAACTCCCTGACCGTGCTCGGCAAGGCGCTCGACGCGCTCGGCCAGAGCGACCGCGCTCGGGCCTGCTGGCAGGAGGCGCTCGCGCTCTACCAGGAGTCGGACGTGTCCGAGGTCGCCGAGGTGCGGTCCTTGCTGGCCCCGTCGGCAGCCGCCTGAGCTGCGGTGGCGCCGGCGTTCAGCGTTTGTTTATGCCGGTCCGGCAGTCTCTTACCCATCGGTCCGTCGCGTCGGGGGGCAGACGGATCGCGGGATCACCACCGCTAGGGTGAGCGGTCCTGAAGCGCCCGTTCGGAAATCCTCGGGGGAGTGGCCGAGCGGGCGCATTTCCATCACCGCACCGCGCAAGGACAACGGGGAGATGACCATGAGCGACGCGATCAAGAGCGAAGAGATCATCACGATGGGCGACAACCACATGCCGGCCCCGCCGAAGGACGGCGCCCTCGTGACGATGGGGGACAACCACATGCCCGCCCCGCCCAAGGACGGCGCCCTCGTCACCATGGGGGACAACCACATGCCCGCCCCGCCCAAGGACGGCGCCCTCGTCACCATGGGGGACAACCACATGCCCGCCCCGCCCAAGGACGGCGAGTTCACGACGATGGGCGACAACCACATGCCGGCCCCGCCCGCCGGTTCCTGATCCGTACGTCCCGACGGGGTGCGGCCGCGGCGGCGCGGAGGGGGAGCCGTCGCGGCCGCGACATGCCCGGCACACCTTTCGAGTGGAGAGACGGAATGACTCGCACCACGCGCCTGCTGGCGGTCGCGCTGATCGCCACGGCGGTCGCCGCGGGCGCCGCGACGATCGCGGCGGCGGCCGGTCGCGCCGACACGGCACCGGCCCATGCCCCGGCGGCCCACGGGAGCATGACGACCCTGGGCGACAACCACCTGCCGGCGCCCCCGCAGGGCTGAATGTGCACAGGGCACCGGACCGTCGCGGTCCGGTGCCCTTCGTGCCGGTGGGCGCGGCGCGCCCCGGGCGGGCAGCGCAGAGGGAGGTCTTCGTCGCCGTGTCGACGACGCATTCCTTGTACTCGCTGCCGTTGCGCGCCCGCCGTGTGGCGAGCCTCCCCCGGGCGGCGTAGCGTCGTGATCGAAAGCCGCATCCCTTGGGAGGCCGGGCATGATTCGCAATGTCATCGGCTCGATCCTCGCTCTCGTCGGAGCGGCGGCCGCCGTCTTTAGCCCCTTCCGTGCCTGGTACGACGGCCGTCACGGGCGTGATTACCGCATCGCCGACCTGTTCGGCGGCATCACCGGCGCGGGCGCCGGCCTATGGACCTCGATCCTGCTGCCGTTCGCGTTCGCCGCGCTGGTGACGCTGGTGGGACTGGTGCTGCGGTCGCGGGTCCTGGTCGCCCTCGCCGGGCTGATCGTGCTGGGTTTCACCATCCTGTGGATGGTCCGCCAGGGTCAGGAGGCCGGCGGTCTGAGCGTCGAGTCCGACGGCTCGGGCCTCGGCCAGGGCGTCGCGCTGGCGGCGGCCGGCGGGGTCCTGCTGCTGCTGGGCGCCGCGCTGATGGCCGGGCGGCGACCGGCGCGCGAGCCCCGTGAACCGGGCGGGCACGGCCGGCTGCGCGGGCGCGGACGGCGCGACCGCCTGGCAGGTGAGCCCGGGCACCACGAGGAGCCGTACACGGAGCCGCACGGCGAGGCGTACGGCGAGCCCGGCCGGGAGGCGTACGGGCAGCAGCGGCCGTACGCGGGCGACCCCCCGACGGCCGAGTACCCCCGCCACGACGAGCGGTACGACCAGCGCACCGGCGACCGGTACGGCGACCGCCCGGGCGGTCCGGACGACGGGCCGGGCGGGCCCGACCGGCCGCACGGGCCGCCCCGCTAGCGGCCGCTCCGGCCGGTCGCCGTGCCCTTGACCGCGTCCAGCGCGTAGACGCACCGGTCCTTGCTGCACGCGTAGACGACACCCGCCCGGGCGACCAGCGAGCCGGTGATCTCGCCGCCCGTGGTGAGCTTCCAGCGCAGCTGGCCGCCGCTGGCGTCGAGCGTGTACAGCACGTGGTCGGCCGAGCCGAAGTGCAGCCGGCCGTCCGCGACGACCGGGGCGCCGATGACCGGCCCGCCCGCCGGGAACCGCCACTTCGGGGTGCCGGTCACCGCGTCGAGCGTGTACACCGCGCTGCCGCTGCCGACGTGGACGTTGCCGTCCGCGACGAGCACCGGTTCGGTCGACTGGCGGGACTCGGTGGCGATGCGCCAGCGGTCCTTGCCGGTCGTGGCGTCGAGCGCGTACACCGTGCCCAGATAGTCGGCGAGGTACACCCCGCCCCCGGTGACCGCCGGGCCGGGGGCGAAGGCGGGCGGCGAGAGGAAGACCGCCGGGGCCTCGAAGTGCCAGCGGACGTGACCGGACATGATGTCGACGGACAGCACCCGGGTGCCGGCGGCCACGTACACGTAACCGTCCTCGGCGGGGGTGACCCGCACGGGGACCCCGCCGCAGGAGGCGGCGTCGCCGATCGGGTACGACCAGCGCTCGGTGCCCGTGCGGGCGTCCAGGGCGCGCAGCCGCGCGTCCTGCCACACGTACACCGTGTCGCCGTGGATCACCGGGCCGCCCTCGGGCGTCTCGAAGTCCGTCTGCGCGCCGCTGATCTCCCACAGCCGGGCGCCGTTGGCGGCCTCCCAGCCCTGTACGCCGCCGCCGCGCGTGCCGGTGACGACGGTGCCCCGGTCGACCCGGACGCAGTACACCCAGGCGTCGGTCCGCAGCCGCCACCGCTCGCTGCCGTCGAGGGCGTCGAGGGCGTAGAGCGACGGCCCGTCCGAGGCGTGGATGCGCCCGTCGGTCACCGCCATGGACCAGGCGACGTCCCGGGTCTTGAACTGGCGGCGGCCGGTGCCCACGTCGAGCGCGTGCACCTCGAAGGACGTGACGTACAGCAGGTCGCCGGCGACGACCGGGGTGCCCCACACGTCGTTGGACATCCGGAACCGCCACGGCCGCCAGTGCCCGGGGCCGGCGGGCTCCTGGGAGGGGGCGGGGACGGGCGGGCCCGCCGGCGGGGCGGGGTGGGCGGGGGCGGGGGCGGCCGGATCGGTGCCGGCGTGGCCGCCCGGGGGTCGGCGGATCCAGCCGGTGGTCGGACCGGCGTCCACCGCGAAGGCGGCACGGGTGTCGGCGACGCGCGGCCCGGGGCCGATCGGCAGCGGGGCGCCGGGCAGTCGTACGGGAGCGGCGGGCGCCGCCTGCCCGGTACGGGGGTCGCCGTTGCCGCCCCGGTGCGGGGCGTCCCATTCGCGGCCGTGCCGGGGGCCGGGCGGCGGCGCGGCCGGCGGAACCGGCGGCGGGGCGGTGGGCGGCGCGGGCAGCGGCGGCGGGGGGTTGGGGCGCCCGCCCCGGCGGGTCTCGATCATGGCGGTGGCCCGGGTCGGCAGCCATGCCGACGCCGTACCGCTGTCGTCGCTCCCGGAGAACAGGTGCGGCGCCAGTTGGGCCTGGAGGTCGGCGGGCGAGGGCCGCAGGCCGGCCTCCATCTGCATGCACGACTCGATCAGGGGCCGCAGCTCGTCCGGCAGCCCCTCCAGGTCCGGGCCCTCGCGCAGCAGCATGAAGACCGTCTCGACCGGGTTGGCCCCGTGGTAGGGGGCGTGTCCGGTGGCCGCGAAGACCAGGGTGGAGCCGAGCGAGAAGACGTCGCTCGCGCCGGTGACACTGCGGGAGTCCTTCGCCTGTTCGGGTGACATGTAAGCGGGCGTTCCCACGGCGACGTTGGTCATCGTCAGCCGGGTGTTGGAGACGCCGGACGCGATGCCGAAGTCGATGACGCGCGGCCCGTCCTCCACGACGAGCACGTTCGACGGCTTGAGGTCGCGGTGGACCAGGCCGGCGCCGTGGATGGACTGGAGGGCCTCGGCGATCCCGGCCGCCAGCCAGCGCACCGCCTGGGCCGGGAGCGGCCCGCACTCATTCACTATCTCCTCGAGCGAGGGGGCCGGGACGTACGCGGTCGCCAGCCACGGCACCGCCGCCCGGGGGTCGGCGTCCACGACGGCCGCCGTGTAGAAGCCGGACACGGCCCGTGCGGCCTCCACCTCGCGCGTGAAGCGGACGCGGAACAGCTGGTCCTCGGCGAGCTCGGTCCGTACCGTCTTGATCGCCACGCGCCGCCCCGACGCCGATCGCGCGAGATAGACCAGGCCCATGCCTCCGGCACCGAGCCGGCCCAGCACCTCGAACGGGCCGATCCGTCTCGGGTCGTGCTGCGTCAGCTGTTCCACTTGCCTGCCACCTCCCCGTCAGGGCCATGAGAGTACGGCCCCGTGCCCCCTGATTCTTCCTGTCCGGGGCGGTGGTTGCGAACCCGGGGGCGGATCGGGGTGTCTCACCCCGATCCGGACACCCCTGTGAGACTTTTCAGGCGGCTCTCGGCTCCGCCAGGACGGCGAAGACGGCGCCCTGATCGTCGGCGATCAGGGCGATCCGCCCGTACGGAGTGTCGAACGGTTCCTCGGTGACCCGGCCGCCCAGGCCGGTGGCGAGGGCGGCGGTGTCGTCGCAGTCCTCGACCGCGAAGTAGACGAGGAAGTGGGCGGGCATCTCCGCGGGGAAGGCGTCGGTGATCACGCTCCGGCCGCCGATGGCGGTCTCGTCGCTCGCCCGCGTACCGGCGGGCGACCAGACCCTGAAGTCGATCGAGGCGTCGTCGAGGTCGCGCACCTGGAAGCCGAAGACGGTCTCGTAGAAGGAGTCCACGGCGTCCTTCTGCCGGGTGTAGACCTCGGTCCAGCAGAAGGAGCACGGTTCGCCCTGCTTCTCGAAGCCGTTGTGCCCGCCGGCCTCCCAGAGGCCGAAGACGGCGCCGCCGGGGTCGACGGCCTGGGCCATGGTGCCGAAGGAGTCGATGGGCATGGGGTCCATCACCATCTGGCCGCCCGCCTCCCGGATCCTTCGGGTCGTGGCGACGGCGTCGGGGGTGGCGAAGTAGACGCCCCAGACGGTGGGCATGCGGCCGTCCCGCTTGGGCGCCAGACCGGCGACGCGCTTCCCGTCGCTGAAGGCGTTGGTGTAACTGCCGTACGCCGGGTCGCCGTCCTCGAAGGTCCAGCCGAAGAGCTCACCGTAGAAACGCTTGCCGGCTTCGAGGTCGGGGAGCATCGCATCCGCCCAGCACGGCGTGCCCTCTGTGAATGCGGACATGGGCCTGTCCCTTTCCGTGTACGGGCGGCGCGTGTGGTGCCCGTCATGGTCACGCTAGTGGCGCCGGGCGCCCCGCGCAGGGAAAAGAATCGAACAAACGAGCGACAGTAGGCCCGCGGGGCCGGTGCCCGCCCGCAAGCCGGTGCGTTGTCCACCGAAGTTTTCCACAGGCTGTTAATAAGCCTATCGGGGTGACGCGGGCTCCGAAGATGGCCGAAAAGCGCCGCATGGAGACCTCCGCCGGGTGCGCGCCGGAAACCGGGGCCCGATCCACTGCCCACAAGGTCAGGGCACCTGCGGAGGGCGGGACGGAGGCCCGCGCGGAGGGCCGTCACCCCATTTGCAGTCGGCCGAATCGCGCGCCGATCACCCCTCGGTAAGCTGACGACATGACAGGACAAGTACGCACCGTCGACGGCCGCGTGGCCGGTCGGCGCGGACAGGCGACGCGGCAGAAGCTGCTCGACTGCCTCAGCGAGATGCTCAGCTCCTCGCCGTACCGGGACGTCAAAGTCATCGACGTGGCCCGGAAGGCGGGCACTTCCCCGGCGACGTTCTACCAGTACTTCCCGGACGTCGAGGGCGCGGTCCTCGAAATCGCGGAAGAAATGGCCAAGGAGGGCGCCGGGTTGACGGAACTCGTCTCCGGCCGCACCTGGGTCGGCAAGGCGGCCTGGCAGACCTCGGAGGAACTGGTCGAGGGCTTCCTCGACTTCTGGCGCAAGCACGACGCCATCCTCCGCGTGATCGACCTGGGTGCCGCCGAGGGCGACAAGCGGTTCTACAAGATCCGCATGAAGATCCTCAACTCGGTGACCAGCTCCCTCACGGACGCGGTCAAGGATCTCCAGTCCAAGAACAAGGTCGACAAGAACGTCAACCCGGCGGCGATGGCCGGCTCCCTGGTCGCCATGCTGGCGGCGGTCGCCTCGCACCAGAAGGGTTTCCAGACCTGGGGCGTCAAACCGGCTGAACTCCGGCCGAACCTGGCACTGTTGGTCCATCTGGGCATCACCGGAAAGAAGCCGTCGAAGTAACGCCGCACCCGTCCACGTCCTGTCGCGCCGATGGCGGTCCATCTCGTCGACCGCCATCGGCGTTCCCGTTCCCGGCGCCATCCCCGGGGCGCGCCCGGCGCACGCCGGGCCAATACGGGCCGCATCGCGCGTCCCGGCCCGTACCAGGCACGCGCGCGCGGACCCGGAGGCGGATGATGGCCCGATGACCGGCTTCCACGAAACCCTGCGCGCCCTGCGCGTCTGGGACACCGAACTGCCCACGTTCGACCCGGACTCCGCGCCCGTCGATCCCCTGCCCCTCTTCCACGAGTGGTTCACTTCCGCCGCGCGGGCCGGGCAGACCGAGCCGCACGCCATGTCACTGGCCACCGTCGACGCCGACGGGCGGCCCGATGTGCGGACGCTGATGCTGCACGACGCCGACGAGCGGGGCTGGCACTTCGCGTCGCACGCCACGAGCACCAAGGGCCGCCAGCTCGCCGCCGATCCGCGCGCGGCGCTCCACTTCTACTGGCCGGTCCAGGGCCGCCAGGTGCGGCTGCGCGGCCGGGTCTCGTCGGGCACGCCGGAGGAGTCGTACGCCGACCTGCACGCCCGCTCGACGGGTGCGCTGGCCGCCGCGCTGGTGGGGCGGCAGAGCGAGGTGCTGCCCTCTCTGGACGAGCTGGAGCGGGCGAGCACCGCGGCCTGGCGGCGCGCCGAGGCGGAACCGGACGCGGACGTCGACACCTGGACCCTGTACGTGCTCGAACCGGACGAGGCCGAGTTCTTCCAGGGCGACGCCCGCCGCCGGCACGTCCGGCTCCGGTACCGCCGCACCCCCGAGGGCCGCTGGGACCGCGAACTGCTCTGGCCCTAGTAGTACTTCGTTAGGTTGAGTCGGGTGGGTGGGGGTGTGTGGGTGTTGGGGTGGGGAGGTCGCGGTGGCAGGTGGGGCATGCGCCGGTCCAGCACAGCAGCAAGTCCTGCAGGGAAGCGAGGATTTGGTAGAAGGTCAGGCCGGCGCTTGGGCTTTTGGGTCCAGGCGGCGGAGGGTGAGGAAGGCGTGGGCGGCGGTGACGAGGGTGACGTGGTGGTGCCAGCCGCGCCAGGTGCGGCCTTCGAAGTGGTCCAGGCCCAGGCCGTGCTTGAGTTCGCGGTAGTCGTGTTCGATCCGCCAGCGGATCTTCGCCATGCGGACCAGGTGCCGCAGTGCGGTGCCGGCGGGCAGGCTGGTCAGCCAGTAGCCGGTGGGCTCGTCCTGGTGCGGCGGCCATTGGGCGATCAGTGTCTCGGACGGCAGGACGCCGTCCCACCCGGCGCTTCCGCCGGCCGCCTCCCGGGCCGCTTTCGCTGCCGCGGCACCGGCCGGGCGGACCTGAAGGACCATGAACCGGCTGGTCATCGTGCCTTTGCTGCCCTGGCGCCAGGTACAGCGCCGCAAGGCGCGCCGCCCGGCAGTCAGGGCCAGGTCTTTCAGGGAACGGGCCGGCTCGCGGTAGCGCGGCAGAGGCGGGGCTCCTCTCCTGCCCTCCCGCCCCGGCGCGGTGGGCACCGCCT
>NZ_JBWKJV010000026.1:0-58038 GCF_056432045.1 Streptomyces sp. NPDC045701
CATCCTCCGACAACACCAGCTCGGCCATCGGCCGCCCCATCTTCGCCATGGAGACAGCTTACTAATTCAACGAATTCCCGGCGCAGGACACTAGGTCGGCGGCGGCCAGAGTGCCGGTGTGGCGGGCGCCGCTGGTGTCCATGGTGGGGCGCGCGGCCTGCCGTACGAGGGCGTCGGCGATGAAACCCTCCCGCCAGACGCGGCGGGCCTCCTCGATCTGGCCGGTCCGGTCGTCACCGGCCGCGGCGGTCGCCTCGTCGACGAGGCGGCGCCAGGTCCGGGCGAGAGCGGGGTTGCGGAACAGCCGGCCGGGAGCGGGGGGCCGGCCGGCCGGGAGGTAGACGTCGGCGGAGGAGGTCCACTCCTGCTCGAAGAGGCCGCGGACCGTCTCCACCGTCCCGCCGATCCGTTCCACGGGCGGGTGGCCGTTCTCCGCGTAGTCGACGGCGTACCGCAGCACCTGGGCGAGGGTGCGGGTGCCGTGGTCGCGGAGCAGCAGCATCCACGCGTCGAAGGCGCCGGGTACGGCGGCGGCCAGCGGCCCGGTGCCGGGGACCAGGTCCAGGCCGAGGGACCGGTAGTGCGCGGTGGTCGCGCCGGCGGGCGCGGGACCCTGGCCGCACAGCACCCGGACCGGGCGGCCGGCGGGCGCGAGGACGACCGGCACCTCTCCGGCGGGTCCGTTGAGGTGCGGCTCGACGACGTGCAGCACGAACCCGGCGGCCACCGCGGCGTCGAAGGCGTTGCCGCCCTCCTCCAGGACGGCTATGGCCGACTGGGAGGCGAGCCAGTGCGTGGAGGACACCATGCCGAAGGTGCCCTGGAGGGTCGGTCGGGTGGTGAACATACGGCCCGTCACCTCGCTTCGCGGACCCGGTGGTGGGAGGACCCGGGCAGGGCGAGCAGGCTATCGGCGGCCGCCCGCGCCCGGTACGGGGCGGGGCGCCGGGGTGCCGAAGTGGCCGGGGTGGTGGGCCGCCGGGGCGCGAGGCCGTCGGGACGCGGGGTGCCGGGCGGCCGGGGCGCCGACGGGTGATCGGGGCATAGGGTGACATGACGGTCGGTTCGGGGACGGATGGGAGACGCGGGACGTGCATGGCGAATACAAGGTTCCGGGCGGGAAGCTGGTGGTCGTCGACCTCGACGCGGAGGACGGGGTGCTGCGCCGGGTGAGGGTCGGCGGGGACTTCTTCCTGGAGCCGGACGAGGCGTTGCCGGCCATCGACCGGGCTCTGGAGGGCGCGCCCGCCGACACCGACGCGTCGGGGCTCGCCGCCCGCATCGACGCGGCGCTGCCGCCCGGCACGCAGATGTTCGGGCTCACCACCGAGGGCATCGGGGTCGCCGTACGACGCGCTCTGGCGCACGCCACCGACTGGACCGACTACGACTGGCAGCTCGTCCACGACGACGCCCAGCCGCCCGCCCTGCACATGGCGCTGGACGAGGTCCTCACCGGTGAGGTCGCGGCCGGGCGCCGCCCGCCGACCCTGCGGGTGTGGGAATGGGCCGCTCCGGCGGTGGTGATCGGCAGCTTCCAGTCGCTGCGCAACGAGGTGGACACGGCGGCCGCCGAACGGCACGGCATCACCGTGGTGCGCCGGATCAGCGGCGGTGGCGCCATGTTCGTCGAGCCCGGCAACACCATCACGTACTCGCTCTCCGTGCCCGACGCCCTGGTGCAGGGGCTGTCCTTCACCGACAGCTACGCGTACCTCGACGACTGGGTGCTGGGAGCGCTCGGCGACATGGGCATCAAGGCGTGGTACCAGCCCCTCAACGACATCGCCACCGAGGCGGGCAAGATCGCCGGGGCCGCGCAGAAGCGGCTGGCCGGCGGCGAGGGGGCGGTCCTGCACCATGTGACGATGGCCTACGACATCGACGCCGACAGGATGACCGAAGTGCTGCGCATCGGCCGGGAGAAGCTGTCCGACAAGGGCACCCGCAGCGCGAAGAAGCGCGTCGACCCGCTGCGCCGCCAGACGGGCCTCCCGCGCGCGACGGTGATCGAGCGGATGATCGGCTCGTTCCGCGAGCGGTACGGGCTGTCGGAGGGCCGGGTCACGGACGACGAGATGGCACGCGCGCGTGAGCTGGCCCGGACGAAGTTCGGCTCACCCGAGTGGACGGCCCGCGTGCCCTGAGCCTGCGGCTCTACCGGCGCTGCGGGCGGGGCGACTTCAGGGTGGTGGCCGAGACCGCCGGGCGCGTGTGCCGGTCGGCCTCGGACGTCAGTGCCCGAAGGGCGACCAGCAGCAACCCGATGTCGTCCAGGAAGATCGGATCGGGGAGAAGGTCGACCGGACAGAGCGCGTAGACGATCGCGCCCCAGAAGAGGGCCTTGTTCTCCAGTGGCACACCGGCCGAGCGCAAGCGGCGACGGACCGCTGCCAGCCTGATCAGCAGGACGATCGCCAGGACGCACGTCACCACGGCCACGCAGGCCGCCACCACCAGCGCGGTCTTCAGTTCCGGGCTCATGCCTGCCCCATCCCTTGGTCGTCCGGTCTCCGCGTCGTCTCTGTGGCTCGTCCGGAGACCGGCCGCGGCGGAGCCGGCCGATCCGCGCGGGCTCGGTCGCTACAGGGGCGGTTTGCCGAGGGACCAGCCCACGACGTCCGCCAGCCGCCCCCGCCACAAGGACGCGGTGACCAGCTTCGGTCCGGTCACGCTGGTGACCTCGCGCAGATGGATCCACCGCGGCAGGTGCGAGGCGGTCTCGCCGGGCAGCTCGTCGATCGTCTGGTCCACCATTTCCGGCAGGGTCGCCAGCAGTTGCACGCCCTGTCCCTCGACATGACGCAGGTCCTGCGACCACTCGGCCTTCCACGCCTCGTGGGCGATCAGGTCCCCGTAGACGACACCACTGGGCAGGTGCAGGGTGATCGGCAGGCTGGACCGGGGGTTCTGGGCCAGCAGCTTGCACAGCATCTGCAGTTGCACATCGGCGACCTGCTCGGTCACGGCCGGACCGGCCGCCCTCCGACTGCCCGGCTCGGCCTCCTTCGCACTGCTCACGACCGCGCTCCTCCTCTTCGTTCGGGGGATCCCCCGGCTCCTTGCGTAGTGAGTAGCCTGCCCGCTACCGCCGTGGTTAACGACCCGGTTCGCGGGCTGGACGCGGCCGCCGGTACCGGATGCCGCCCCGCCGGAGCCGACGGCCGGAGACGGCCCGACCGTCAGCCCCCGAGTGCCGGGATGATGTCCGACCCGTACGCGTCGATCGTCGCCTCCTTCGCGTCGTGCATGGCGTACACCGCGAACTGGTCGACGCCAAGGTCGCGCAGCGCCTCCAGCCGGGCGATGTGCGCGGACGGCGGGCCCAGGAGACAGAAGCGGTCGACGATCTCGTCGGGGACGAAGTCGGTGGAGGGGTTCCCGGCGCGGCCGTGGTGGCCGTAGTCATAGCCCTCGCGCGCCTTGATGTACGCGGTGAGGGCCTCGGGCACCAGGCCGGAGTGCTCCCCGTACCGGCTCACCAGGTCGGCCACGTGGTTGCCCACCATGCCGCCGAACCAGCGGCACTGGTCACGCGCGTGCTCCAGGTCGTCGCCTACATAGGCGGGCGCGGCGACGCAGATGGTCACCGAGGCCGGGTCGCGGCCCGCTTCCCCGGCCGCCCTCCGTACCGCCCTGATCATCCACTCGGTCAGGAAGGGGTCGGCGAGCTGGAGGATGAAGCCGTCCGCCCTCTGCCCGGCGAGGGCGAGGGCCTTCGGGCCGTACGCGGCCATCCAGACGGGCAGCTTGCCGTTCTTCACCCAGGGGATGCGGACCGGCTGGCCGTCCACGACGGCCTCCCGGCCCTCGGCGAGGTCGCGGATGACGTCGATGGCCTCTCCGAGCCGGGCGAGCGTGTTGGGCTTGCGGCCCGCGACGCGCATCGCGGAGTCGCCGCGCCCGATGCCGCACACGGTGCGGTTGCCGTACATGTCGTTGAGGGTGGCGAAGGTGGAGGCGGTGACCTCCCAGGTGCGGGTGCCCGGGTTGGTGACCATGGGGCCGACGATCAGCTTCCGGGTGTGCTCCAGGATCCGGCTGTAGATGACGAAGGGTTCCTGCCAGAGCACGGCGGAGTCGAAGGTCCAGCCGTAGCGGAAGCCGTTGCGTTCCGCGCGCCGCATCAGGCCGACGACGGCGGAGCCGGGTGGGTCGGTCTGCAGGACGAGTCCGAAGTCCACTGTCCTGGCCTCCTAGTTCAGGTACTGGCAGGTGGAGCGGGGGGTGTAGACGCCGTGCCCCGGGCGGCCGGTGTAGGTGCCGCGGTCGATGACCACCTGGCCGCGCGACAGGACGGTCTCGACCCGGCCGGTGACCGTCTTCCCCTCGTACGCGGAGTAGTCGACGTTCATGTGGTGCGTGGCGGCGGAGATGGTCTGCTCGGTGTGCGGGTCGTAGACGACCACGTCCGCGTCGGCGCCGGGGGCGAGGGTGCCCTTCTTGGGGTAGAGGCCGAACATCCTGGCCGGGGACGCGCAGGCGATCTCGATCCAGCGGCGGCGGCTGATGTGCCCGTCGACGACGGCCTGGTGGAGGAGGTCCATCCGGTGCTCCACGCCGGGCAGGCCGTTGGGAATCTTGGAGAAGTCGCCCCGGCCCAGCTCCTTCTGCCCGCTGAAGCAGAACGGGCAGTGGTCGGTGGAGACCACCTGGAGGTCGTTGGTGCGCAGGCCGCGCCAGAGGGCCGCCTGGTGCTCGCGCGGCCTCAGCGGCGTACTGCACACGTACTTCGCGCCCTCGAAGCCGGGCTCGGCGAGGTTGTCGGTGGACAGGAAGAGGTACTGGGGGCAGGTCTCGCCGAAGACGTTCAGACCCTTGTCGCGGGCGGCGGCGATCTCGGCGACGGCCTCCTCGGCGGAGACGTGCACCACGTAGAGCGGGGTGCCGCCGGCCACCCGGGCGAGCTGGATGGCGCGGTGCGTGGCCTCGGCCTCCAGCAGCACCTTGCGGACCTCGCCGTGGTGACGGGGGTCGGTCTCGCCGCGGGCGAGGGCCTGTTCGACGAGGACGTCGATCGCGATGCCGTTCTCGGCGTGCATCATGATCAGCCCGCCGTTGGCGGACGCGCGCTGCATGGCGCGCAGGATCCGGCCGTCGTCGCTGTAGAAGACGCCGGGGTAGGCCATGAAGAGCTTGAAGGACGTGACGCCCTCCCCCACCAGCAGGTCCATCTCCTTCAGGGAGGACTCGTCGACGTCGGAGAGGATCATGTGGAAGGCGTAGTCGATGGCGCACTTGCCGTCGGCCTTGGCGTGCCAGGCGTCCAGGCCGTCGCGCAGCGCGTGGCCCATGGACTGGACGGCGAAGTCGACGATGGTGGTGGTGCCGCCCCACGCGGCGGCCCGGGTGCCGGTCTCGAAGTCGTCGGAGGCGAAGGTGCCTCCGAAGGGCAGTTCCATGTGGGTGTGGGCGTCGACGCCGCCCGGGATGACGTACTTGCCGGTGGCGTCGATCGTGCGCTCGGCGGTCCACGACGCGGAGACCGTGGAGCCGTGGGCGGCGAGTGCGGCGATCCGGCCGTCCTCGATGAGGATGTCGGCGTGGGTCTCGTCGGTGGCGGTGATGACGAGGCCGCCTCGGACGAGGGTGCGGGTGGTGCTCATGGGTGGGTCGCCCCCTTGGGTCAGATCGCGTGCAGGGCCCGTTCGAGGATCGCGGCGCCCTCCTCGGCCTCGGCGACGGTCAGTGAGAGCGGAGGGGCTACGCGCAGCGCGCTGGTGTCGTGTCCGCCGCCCTTGCCGATGAGCAGGCCCCCTTCGCGGGCCGCTTCGAGGACGGCGGCGGCGGCCTGCGGGTTGGCCTCGTCCGAGCCGGGCCGCACCAGTTCGATGCCCAGCATCAGGCCGCGCCCGCGCACCTCGCGGACGAGCGGGTGGCTCGCCGTGATGGCGCGGAGCCGTTCGATGAGCAGCCCGCCGACGCGCCGGGCGTTGCCCTGGAGGTCGTGTTCGAGGAGGTACGAGAGGTTGGCGAGGCCGGCGGCCATCGTGACGGGGGAACCGCCGAACGTGGAAATGGAGTTGGCGTTCAGGCAGTTCATGGCCTCGGCGCGGGCCACGACGCCGCCGATGGACATGCCGTTGCCGATGCCCTTGGCGAAGGTCAGGACGTCGGGCGGGCCGCTCGCGGCATGCGCCTGCCAGCCCCAGAAGTGCTCGCCGGTGCGCCCCCAGCCGGTCTGCACCTCGTCGGCGATCCAGAGGATGCCGCGGGGGGCGAGGACCTCGCGGAAGGCGGCGTACAGCCCGTCCGGCGGGGAGGTGAAGCCGCCGACGCCCTGGATGGGCTCGGCGATCAGCGCGGCGACGTCGCCGGTGTGCCCGAGCAGGTCCTCGAGGTCGGCGACGCACGCCTCGATGAACCGCGCGTCGGACAGGTGCGCGTAGGGGCCTCGGTTGCGGACGCCGCCGTGCACGTACAGCGTCTGGAGCGGGGAGAAGGTGGTCGGCGACCAGGCGCGGTTGCCGGTGACGGAGACCGCGGAGAACGACCGGCCGTGGTAGCTGTTGCGCATGGCCAGGATCTGGTTGCTGCGGCGGTGCGCGGTGGCCAGCAGCAGGGCGGTGTCGTTCGCCTCCGTACCGGAGGTGGTGAAGAAGACGCGGGCGTCGGGGATGCCGGAGAGGTGGGCGACGCGTTCGGCGAGCTCCACCATGGGACGGTTGAGGTAGAGGGTGGACGAGTGGATGATCCGCCCGGCCTGCTCGGTGACGGCCTTGGTGACCTCGGGGAGGGCGTGGGCGGTCATGGTGGTGAGGATGCCGCCGAAGAAGTCGAGGTAGCGCTTGCCGGTGGCGTCCCAGACGTACCGGCCCTCGCCGTGGGTGATCTCGATGGGGTCCCGGTAGTAGAGGGAGACCCAGTCGGGGATGACGGCCTTGTGGCGGGCGTGCAGGCCGGCCGCGTGGAGGTCCTTCGTCACGGCTTCATCAGCCCCTCGTAGGCGTCGGGGCGCCGGTCGCGGTAGAAGGCCCAGGTCTGCCGTACGTCGTCGATGAGCCGGAAGTCGAGGTCGCGGACGAGCAGCTCCTCCTGCTTGTCGGAGGCCACGTCACCGACGAACCGCCCCCGGGGGTCCACGAAGTAGCTGGTGCCGTAGAAGTCGTTGTCGCCGTACTCCTCCTGGCCGACGCGGTTGATGGCGGCGACGTAGTAGAGGTTGGCGACCGCGGCGGCGGGCTGCTCCAGCTGCCAGAGGTGGGACGACAGGCCGCGGTGGGTGGCGGAGGGGTTGTAGACCAGCTGGGCCCCGTTGAGGCCGAGTTGGCGCCAGCCCTCGGGGAAGTGGCGGTCGTAGCAGATGTAGACGCCGACGCGGCCCACGGCGGTGTCGAAGACCGGCCAGCCGAGGTTGCCGGGCCTGAAGTAGTACTTCTCCCAGAAGCCCCTGACCTGCGGGATGTGGTGCTTGCGGTACTTGCCGAGGTAGGTCCCGTCGGCGTCGATCACGGCGGCGGTGTTGTAGTAGAACCCGGCGTCCTCGATCTCGAAGACGGGTACGACGATCACCATGCCGGTCTCGCGGGCGAGGTCCTGCATACGCCGGACCGTCGGGCCGTCGGGGACGGGCTCGGCCCAGCGGTAGTGCTCCGGCTCCTGGACCTGGCAGAAGTAGGGCGCGTTGAAGACCTCTTGGAAGCCGATGACCTTGGCGCCCTGCCGGGCCGCCTCCCGGGCGTGCTCCTCATGCTTGGCGATCATGGATTCGGTGTCGCCGGTCCAGGTCGCCTGGACGAGGGCGGCGCGCACGATGTGGGACATGAGCTGCTCCTTCGGCACGGCGTCAGAGCCTCTACGCACGTAGACGGGGTGCGTAGAAAGCGAACGTAAGCCTCGTCACACTGCTGGGCAAGACCGCCGCCGACTACGGCCGGAGTCGATCATGTTTCGTACCCGACTGGTCCACATCGGGCACGTGCGCACCGGGTTCGCAAGCGGGGGCGCCCGCGGCGCGTCAGGAGGTGGGCGGGCCCGCGACGCGGAGGGCGTGGAGCAGGGCCCGGCGGCGGGGGCGGCGGGGCGGCGACCGGCAGGGGCGGGACCAGCCGGTGCGGGACGTGGGCGGCGGGCCAGGCGGCGGCGCCTCGCGGAGCAGGGGTGCGCCCCGCCGCCCCGGCCCTCGGCGCGGAGCCGCAGCGGTACGGCGACCGCGTCCCGGGCGGCGCGGTGCCCCGCCGGGTCCTCGAACGACGCGGGGTGCGGTACGGGGTGCGGCCGCCGGGCCGGTGCCGCTCCTCCCGCCCGGCACCTCCGCCGAAGCGGGCGCCGCGCGGCGTCGCGTAGGCGAGGGGCAGGTCGGGTACGGGGGCGGGGACGGGGCGGCGCCCGGGTGGGGCCCTCCGCGACCCAGGCGTACCGGGCGCCCCGGGGGCGCTTTCGGGCGGGCTCCGGTGCGGGCAGGGGTTCGGGCGCCGGTGCGGGCCCGGGGTGCCGGTGCCGGTGCGGGCCCGGGGTGCCGGTGCGGGCACGGGTTCGGGCCGGGCACGGGTTCGGGCCGGGGTACGGGGGTTTCCGGGAGCGCCGCGAGCCGGGCGCCGAGTTCCGTGATCCGGGCGGACGCCCTGGCGTGGTCGTCGCGCGCCCGGGCGAGGGAGTGGGCCAGCCGTTCCGCGTCCGGGGTGCCCTCGGGACCGGTCGCCAGCCGGCCGACCAGCTCCTCGCCGCGCCGTACGGCGTCGGCCCGCGCGTGCCGCATCAGCCCCAGCCGCTCCCGCAGCGCCTCCCGGCCGCCCGGGCGCCGGTCGTGCGCGGCGGCCGCGGCGGCGTGCGGCTCCCGCGCGCGTACCCCTCCGCCCGGGGTCCCCCGCCGCGTCCCGCGAGGCCCTGGAGCAGCGCCTCCACCACGTCCCAGGGCGGCACCTCCGCGCCGTCGAGGCAACCCCTCATCCCGTGCGGGGCGCCGCAGGAAGACGCCGTACCAGCCGCCGCCCTCGTCGAGCACGGCGACCAGGCGCGCGAGGAAGCGCGCGACGCCCGTACGTCATCGCGGAGTTGCCGCTCCGTCATGTTCGCCCCACCCGCGGCCGGCCGGAGTCCTCCGGCCCGGAGGCATTCGCCCCCAGCCGTGTGACGAGGGGCTACAAGGGCTTTTCGGCGGGGAACCTCACCGCGATCCCCAGGTGCGGCCGCTTGCCCAGCCGCACCAGGACGGCCGGCAGGTCGGCCAGCCAGAACTGCCAGCCGTACTTCCGGGCCATCAGCTTCCGGACGGCCCGGACGTCGTCGATCAGCCGTGCCGTGCCCTCGGCGCTCGCGGCGCCGTCCGCCACCCGCCCCCGCGCGTCGCAGGCGGTGACGAGTACCCGGCTGTCGCGGCGCAGCCGCTTGACCTTCCAGGAGTCCTCTCGCGTCCAGACGTACAGTTCGCCGCCGTCCACCGCGTACCAGACCGGTGTGGCGACCCCCGTGCCGTTCTTGCGGAACGTGGTCAGACTGACATAACGGCCGCGCCGCAACCCTTCAGGTATCACGACGGGGAGCCTACACCTTCGCACGCCGACCGCGCCTCGCCGATGCGGAGCCGCCGGGCGGACCTTCAGGCCGCGTCGCTGCACGGCACCGGTGCGCACCGGGACACCAGGTCGTCCATCGACAGGCCGAGGGCGCCCGCCAGGGCCGCGACGGTGAAGAAGGCGGGGGTCGGGGCGCGCCCCGTCTCGATCTTGCGCAGGGTCTCCGCCGAGAGCCCGGCGGTCGCCGCGATCTCGACCATGCTGCGCGGACCGCGCGCCTCGCGCAGCAACCGGCCGAGGCGCTCGCCGCGTTCACGCTCTTCTGGGGTGAGGGGGGTACGGACCATGCGCCCATACTAATACCGGTATAGTAATTGGCATGGTGGAGATCAAAACCGATGCCTCCCTTGAGGCCATGCGCGCAACAGGACGGGTCGTCGCCGAGGCGCTGGCGGCGGCACGGAGCGCGGCCGCCCCCGGCGTCGCGCTCGAAGCGCTGGACGCGGTCGCGCGCGAGGTGCTGCGCGAGGCGGGCGCCGGGTCGCCGTTCCTCGGCTACCGCCCGGAGTGGGCTCCGGTGCCGTTCCCGGCGGTGCTCTGCACGTCCGTCAACGACGCGGTGGTGCACGGGATCCCGGACGGCTACCGGCTGCGCGACGGCGACCTCGTGAGTATCGACTGCGGTGCCGTACTGGACGGTTGGGCGGGTGACGCGGCGATCAGCTTCACGGTCGGGCGGGCCCGTCCCGCCGACACCCGCCTGGTCGACACGGTGTACGAGGCACTCGACGCGGGTATCGCGGCGGCGGTCGTCGGCAACCGGATCGGGGACATCGCGCACGCGGTCGGCCGGGTGTGCCGGGCCGCCGGCTACGGCATCCCGGACGGGTTCGGCGGTCACGGCGTGGGGCGGCGGATGCACGAGGACCCGGGCGTGCCCAACGAGGGCCGGCCGGGGCGCGGGATGCCGCTGCGCCACGGCATGGTGCTGGCCATCGAGCCGATGGTGATCGCCGGCGGCGGGGACGACCACCGCACGGACCACGACGGCTGGACGGTCCGCACCTGGGACGGCAGCCGCGCGGCCCACGCGGAGCACACCGTGGCGATCACGGACGACGGCCCGCGCATCCTGACGGTGCTCTGAGCGGGCCGCGCCCCGACCGGCACCCGCTTCCTCAGTACAGGACGGACGGCAGGTACGCCCCGGCCGGCTCGTTGTAGAGGCCGACGGTCATGAGGCTCATGAGCTGCCGCACCTTGAGCCCGTTGCCGAGGCACCACCCCAGCAGGTCGCTGTCGCGCGCCGGTACGAGGATGCCGGGGCCGCCGAAGGACGGCGCCGCGGCGATGAGCGCCCGGACGTCCTCGCTGGTCTCCCCGACCGCGTGGGCGAAGAAGGACAGGTCGGTGGCGTATCCGGTGATCCGGCCGTCGTGCTCGGTCACCCGCGCCGTGCCCGCCCGGACCGCGTCGGCGAGTTCGCCGCCGCGGTCGACGCCGTGCACGCGGCGGCACAGGTCGTCGCAGGCGGCCAGGTCGGCGTCGGTGGCCGCCCGCACCTCGTACCCGGGCACCGTCCCGCCGACCGGAGGCCCCTGGAGGCACGCCAGCGTCTCGCGGAAGGCGAACCCGAGGCCGGCGTAGAGCGCGAAGGACCGGCAGTGGTAGCCGCTCTGCAGCAGCCGGATGCCGGGTGCTCCCCGGTCGGCCGCCCGCTCCATGACGTCGCGCATGAGCCGGCGCCCGATGCCCCCGTCCTGGACGGCGGGGTCCACGGTGATCGGACCCACGCCGAGGACGGGTGAACGCTCGTCGAGGCAGTTGCTGCCGACGATCCGGCCGTCGAGCTCGGCGACCACGGTGTAGAACCCGGGGTGGCCGAACACCATCCGGAACATGTCGGCGGCGGGCTCCGGACCCGGCATGTCGGAGGGGAACCCGTGCTCCCGGGCGATGCCGTCGAAGGCCTCGAAGCAGATCCTGCCGCACTCCGGGGCGTCGTCCGCACGTCCGGGACGCAGTACCACGTCCATGGTCGCCTCTCCTCCCGGCGGGCGGTCCGCCGGGCTCCCCCTCCATCGAACGCGCCCGGCAGCCCTTCGGCAATCGGGAGCGGCCGGACCACGGGGGCCTTCCCGGTGCGCCTTCCGGCGCCGGGCGGGACGGGGCGGTCACGGCCGTCCCCGCCCCGCGCCGGCCGGGGGCGTCGGCGCTACGGCCGGCCCGCCGGGCGGACCACCATGGCCGAGCCGCCGCCCCGGCGGGTCTTCTCGGCGGCGGCGAGCCAGCGGCCGTCCGGGAGGCGCTGGACGCCGGTCGCGG
This sequence comes from Streptomyces sp. NPDC045701, assembly GCF_056432045.1. Lineage (NCBI taxonomy): Bacteria > Bacillati > Actinomycetota > Actinomycetes > Kitasatosporales > Streptomycetaceae > Streptomyces > Streptomyces sp. NPDC045701. The sequence continues at coordinate 11,781 of NZ_JBWKJV010000026.1, forward strand.
CGCCGATCTCGGGGTTCTTCCTGAAGGCGTGGCCCAGTGCCTCCAGCTCGGCGCGCAGCGGGCCGTCGTAGAGGGCGGGTTCGAGTTCCGTGGTGGTCTGGTTGCGCTGGCTGGCGCGCGGGGCGGCGATGGCCTCGACGAGGGGCAGGTCGCGGTCGAGGGCGCCCGTCAGGGTCTGCAGCACGGTCGTGATGATGGTCGCGCCGCCCGGCGAGCCCAGGGCGAGGACCGGCCGGTCGTGGTGGTCCAGGACGATCGTGGGCGACATGGAGGAGCGGGGGCGCTTGCCGGGGCCGGGGAGGTTCGGGTCGTGCACGGCCGGGTCGGCGGGGGCGAAGGAGAAGTCGGTCAGCTCGTTGTTGAGCAGGAAGCCGCGTCCCGGCACGGTGATGCCGCTGCCGCCCGTCGACTCGATGGTGAGGGTGTACGCGACGACGTTGCCCCACTTGTCGGACGCCGTCAGGTGCGTGGTGTTCTCGCCCTCGTACGTCGTCGGCGCCGCCTTCCCGCCGGCCGCGCACGGCACCGGGTGGCGGGGGTCGCCCGGGGCGAGCGGGCTGGTGAGGACCGCGTCGTCACGGATCAGGCAGGCGCGCGAGTCGGCGAAGCGCTGCGACAGCAGGCCCTTGACCGGGACGTCCTCGAACGCCGGGTCGCCGACCCACCGGCCCCGGTCGGCGAAGGCGACGCGGCTCGCCTCGATGAACCGGTGCAGGTACCGCGCCTCGGGCAGGGACGACAGGTCGGTGCGCTCCAGGATGTTCAGCGCCTCGCCCACGGTGGTGCCGCCCGACGAGGACGGCGCCATGCCGTAGACGTCGAGGCCGCGGTACGACGTCTTCGTGGGGCGCTGCCGCTTGGTCCGGTACGCCGCCAGGTCGCGTCGCGTCAGGTCCCCGGCGCGTACCCGGCGGGTGGCGCCCTCCCGGACGGGCGGGTCCTGGACGGTGCGGACGATGTCGCGGGCCAGGTCGCCGTGGTACAGCGCGCCCGCGCCGTGGCGGCCCAGCTTCTCGTACGTGCGCGCCAGGTCCGGGTTCCTGATGACGGACCCCACGACGGGCAGCCGCCCGCCCGGCAGGAACAGCTCGGCGGAGGCGGGGAAGTCGCGGAACCGCGCCTCGTTGGCGGCGGTCTGGGCCCGGAAGGTGGCGTCGACGGTGAACCCGTCGCGGGCCAGCCGCTCGGCCGGCTTGAGCAGGTCCCGCAGCGACTTGCTGCCCCAGGCGTCGAGCGCGGTGTCCCAGGTGGCGGGCGTGCCGGGGGTGCCGACGCTCAGCCCGCTGGTCATGGCCTCCTCGAAGGGGAGGGGCTTGCCGTCGCCGCCGAGGAACAGCGACGAGTCGGCGGAGCGGGGGGCCGTCTCGCGGCCGTCGACGGTGTGCACCGTGCGGGTCCTGGCGTCGTAGTACACGAAGTACCCGCCGCCGCCGATGCCCGCCGAGTACGGCTCGGTGACGCCGAGCGCGGCGGCGGTGGCGACCGCAGCGTCCACGGCGTTGCCGCCGCGCCGCAGCACCTCGATCCCGGCGGCGGAGGCGTCCGGGTCCACGCTCGCGACGGCTCCGCCGTACCCGACCGCCACCGGTTCCTTGACGGGTGCCGGACGTTCCGTCGGCGGCGGCGCCGCGGCGCCGACCGCGAGGACCGTGGCGGCGACAGCGGCGAGCGAGACGTTACGTACGTGGGACCGACGCATCCGTACCTCCAGTCAACGACCGTCCGGGCAGCCTAACTTCGCGGGCAGCCCCGTGCCAGGACCGCCTCGAACAACGTTCCGCTCCCCCGCTACCATGCGCGCCCATGTATGAAGACCTGCTCAACATCGTGCTCGGCGTCATCGCCACGGGGGTCAGCGCGTCGCTCGGCTGGCTGGCCCGCACCGCGCTGTGGCGCCGCCGGCTCCGCCGCAAGCAGGCCTTCTTCGGACTGCCGGGGAACGCCGAGTGCCTGCTGGTGGTCAACCGCGAGGCGGGCGGCGAGGGTGTGGTGCACCGCTTCGACGTGTTCGCGCTGCTGGAGCTGTCGGCGCTCATCAAGGACTGCGGCGCCCACGCCCGCATCGTGCACCACGACACGGCGCAGCAGGGCTTCGGCGAGCGCACCGAGTTCTGCCTCGGCGGCCCGTACTCGAACCGCCGGATGGCCGCCCACCTGGCCGTCCTGCTCCCGGGTGTCGACGTCAACACGGAGGTGGAGCCGGTCGCCGGGCGCGGCGCGTTCACGATCGGCGGCGAGCGCTACCCGATGGACGCGGGGACGTCCGAGTACGTCCTCCTCGCCCGGCTCACCGCCGGTGAGGGCGCCCGGCCGGTGTTCCTCTTCTGCGGCCAGCGCGCGATCACCAACCAGGCGGCCAGCCGCTACCTGGTCCGGCACCACGAGCGGCTGGCCCGCCAGTACGGCGCGGACGGTTCCTTCGTGCTGCTGCTGAAGGTGGTCAACTCGCAGGCGTACGGTCCCGACGTCGTCGAGCTGGTCGCGGACGTGACCCGTACGGCGCGGACGGCCCCGGCGGTCGAGGCCGGTTGACACCCCACCCGTCACGGGTGGAGATTTCCGGCGCTTCCGGGCAACCCGGAGCCTCCGATCACCCTCTCACCGGGGGACACAGAAACGCATCGGAGGTTTTCCAGGTGACCCGCACACGCCCGCGCAGCCCCTTCCGCCCCGCCGCCCTGGCTAGCGGTGCGGTCCTCGCCGCGGCGGCCCTGACCGCGTGTTCGGGCGGCCCGGGGCCCGCGAAGGCCGACGGGCAGGGCGCCGCGCCGGGGGCCCGGATCTCGGTGAACCTGTCCGGCGGGCAGGCGAAGGCCGGCAAGCCGGTGAAGGTGACGCTGGCCGAGGGCGAACTCCGGCAGGTGACCGTCACCGACTCCAGGGGCACCACGCTCGGCGGCACGGTCTCCGCCGACGGCCGCACCTGGACCTCCACCCGCGTGGCGGCGCCCGGCACCGGATACACCGTCGAGGCGCGCTCCGTGGACGGTGGCACCGCCAGGGCGGACTTCGCCACGGCCGCGCCGGGCAAGGTGAACAAGCTGACGCTGGCCCCGGGCAGGAACAGCACGGTCGGCATCGCCCACCCGCTGTCGGTCGTCTTCGACCACCCGGTGGGGAACAGGGCCGAGGTGGAGAAGCACCTCAAGGTGACGACGTCGAACGGCACGGTCGGGTCGTGGGGCTGGATGGAGGACTGGTCCGGCAAGGACCGGGTCGACTGGCGGCCGAAGGAGTACTGGAAGCCGGGTACGAAGGTCACCCTGAAGGCGGAGCTCAACGGCGTCGACTCGGGGGAAGGCGGCGGGTGGTTCGTCCGCGACTACACGACCGACATGACCGTCGGGAGGAACCAGCTGGTCAAGGTCGACCTGGACAGCCACCGGCTGAAGCTGCTCCGGGACGGCCGGGAGGTGGGGGACGTCCCGGTGTCGGGCGGTACACCGGGCGGCGACAAGGCGTCCTGGCGCGGCAGGACCGTGCTGATGTCGAAGGAGGGCACGATCAACATGCGCTCCGAGACGGTCGGCCTGGGCGACGCGTACGACAAGATGGTCGACTACTCGATGCGGCTGACCTGGTCGGGGATGTACGCGCACGCCGCGCCGTGGAACGCCCGGTACATGGGCAGCGCCAACAAGAGCTCCGGCTGCATCGGCATGGACACCCCGGACGCCCGGTGGGTGTACGACCAGGTGCGGGTCGGCGACCCGTTCGAGGTGGAGGGCGGCGACGCCAAGGGCACGCAGGCCCTCAACAACGGCTACGGCGAGTGGAACCTGTCCTGGGCCGACTGGCAGGCGAAGAGCGCCCTTCGCTGATCCTTCGTCGACTGGGCGTCCAACATTCGTTACTACTGCGTAACTTACCGATGGGTTACCTCCGGTAAGCCGCTCGTGCTTTCCTTCGGTTCACCTTTCAAGCGCTCAACAGCGATGGGGGAACGAACCGTGGTGAAGCGGCACACAGCCCTGCGTACGACGACGACCGGCGCCGTCTCGGCCGCCCTGCTGGCCGGGACGGCTCTGGGGTTCGCCCCCACCGCCGCCGCCACCGGCACGAGCGGCGGCATACGGTTCGTCGACATCGCCGGCGACGGCGGCACCGTGCTGAAGGCCAACGTCGTCACGCCGGCCGGGTCCGACGGAACGCGCCGCTACCCGGTGATCGTGCTGCCCACCAGCTGGTCCATGCCGCAGATCGAGTACCTCGCCCAGGCGACGAAGCTCGCCGACGCCGGTTACGTCGTCGTCGGCTACAACTCCCGCGGCTTCTGGCAGTCCGGGGGGAACATCGAGGTGGCCGGCTCGCCGGACGTCGCCGACGCCTCCAAGGTCATCGACTGGGCGCTGGCCAACACCCCCGCCGACCCTGAGCGGATCGGCATGGCGGGCGTCAGCTACGGCGCCGGCATCAGCCTGCTCGCCGCCGCGCACGACGAGCGGATCAAGGCCGTCGTCGCGATGAGCGGCTGGGCGGACCTCATCGACTCCATCTACAGCGGCCGTACGCAGCATCTCCAGGCCGCCGCGATGCTCGGGGGCACCGGCTACCTCACCGGCCGTCCGAGCCCCGAACTCCAGCAGACCCTCAAGGACTTCCTCGCCTCCAACCTCGACAAGGAGGACGAGATGATCGCGTGGGGCGCCAAGCGCTCCCCCGCCTTCCAACTGGACCGGATCAACACCAACGGCACCGCGATCATGCTCGGCAACGCCTGGGGCGACACCATCTTCCCGCCCAACCAGTACGCCTCCTTCTACGAGAAGCTCACCGGTCCCAAGCGCCTGGAGTTCCGGCCCGGCGACCACGCCACCGCCGAGGCCACGGGTCTGCTCGGCCTGCCCAACGACACCTGGACCAACGCCCACCGCTGGTTCGACCACCACCTCAGGGGCGTCGACAACGGCATCGACCGCGAGCAGCCGGTCCAGCTGAAGTCCCGCACCGGCGGGACCTACGAGGGCTACCCCGACTGGAAGTCGGTCGGCGCCACGGACCACAAGATCGCTCTCGCGGGCGAGCAGCGGGTGTACGCGAACGTCGACTCCGGGGCCAACGGCGGCATCGTGATGCTCTCCAACCTGCTGGACCAGTTCCTCAAGCTGCCGCCCACCGCGTCCATCCCCCTCCTCCCCCGCTCCTTCGCGGCCGTCTGGCAGTCCGAGCGGTACGAGTCCGTCCGGCGCGTCCGCGGCACGGCGAAGCTGCACACCACGGTCACCAGCACCAAGTCCAGCGGCACGCTGGTCGCGTACCTCTACGACGTCGGCCCGCTCGGCGTCGGCAAGCTGGTGAGCAACGCCCCGTACACCTTCCACGACCGGACGCCGGGCCGGCCGTTCGCCGTGGACCTGGAGCTGTTCTCCACCTCCTACGACGTTCCGGCCGGCCACCGGCTCGCCCTGGTCGTCGACACCGTCGACCCGCTGTACATCGAGCACAACCCGTCCGGCGCGCGGCTGACCTTCTCCTCGCCGCAGGCCGACCCGTCGTACGTGTCGGTCCCACTGCGCGAGAAGTGATCTCCGGCCGCTGCCGGGCGGGCCTTGGCCCATCGGGTGTTCCGGCACTCCGACTCGCCGCCGCGTCCCCTCCGTGTCCCAATCCGGCACGGAGGGACCCACCGGCAGCAGCGTCCCTGTTGCGGCCGGTCCGATGTGCGGACCTTCCGCCTTAGGGCTGCGCCGTCGCCTCTCGCGCCGGCCGCGCTCCACCGAGTCGACGCCAGCCCGGAACACCTCGGCGAGCACCGAGCCGTCGTACAGCGTCAGCCCGGTGACCAGGGCGGGCAGCGACTGCCCCTTCAGCGCCACGAAGATGAAGAAGATCATCACCAGGACGGGCTTGGCGCGGAAGAAATCCACCACGGCGGTCGCCGCCCACCGCGGGACCCGGTGCTCGGACAGCCGCCCGGCGGCCAGGACGGCCCCCAGGACGAGGGAGAGGGCCGCGGCGCACGGCCGCGGACCTCGACGGGGGCCGGGGAGACGTTCTCCAGCACGGTCCGGTGGGCGAAGAGGTTGAACGACTGGAAGACCATGCCGACCTCGGCCCGCAGCCCGGCCAGGGCCTTCCCCTCCTCGGGGAGGTCCCGCCCGTCGACGATGATCCGGCCCGACTCGACCGCCTCCAGCCGGTTGACCGCCCGGCACGGTGTGGACGTGCCCGAACCCGACGGCCCGACGACGACCACGACCTCACCGCGGCCGACGGTGAGGGTGATGTCCTGGAGGACGTGCGACTGCCCGAAGTACTTGTCGACGTCACGCAGCTCGATCAACGGATCGACGGCCATACGCTGCCCTGCCCCATTCTCAGCTGTGTCGAGGTCAGCGCAAACTATCCAGCCCAAAAAGGGACTTCACGCCCACGACACGCATAAGAGGGGCATAAGCCGTATAACCACCCCAACCGGTTTCTATCCCTCGGCGGCCTCCGCGTAGACCTGGGAGAGCTCGGGCGAACCGCTGATCGCCCAGTCGAGGCCGGCCTCGACGACGTGGATCTCCCGGCCGGACACGAGCCGGACGACGGGGTGGCCGCCCGGCGTCAGGTACCAGTGCGCGCCCGCCACCGTCCGTACGATGACCGTACCGAGGTAGAGGCCCGCGTCGTTGCCCAGCCAGGGCAGCTCCTCGGGGTCGTCCCGCCACCGCGGCAGCAACTGGTCGATGGCCTCCAAGGACCGGGGCGTGTCGTCCAGTTGGACCCCGAACTCCTGCACACGGGAGCGCAGCAGGTCGCACTCGGCGAGCATGTCCGCCACGCCCTCCGCGTCTCTCTCCACCGCGGAGGGGGCGTGCCCGCCGCCACCGTGCCGCTTGCGCCAGGCGTCCAGGAAAGGGATGTTCATACCGCCCAGCGTCGCACCGAACCCACCGGACGCACTACAGGGCGCGCGCTACACGTCGAGGTCGACGACGACCGGCGCGTGGTCGGACGCGCCCTTGCCCTTGCGCTCCTCACGGTCGACATAGCTGTCCTTGACGGCGTCGGCGAACGGCTTGTTGCCGTAGACCAGGTCGATGCGCATGCCCCGGTTCTTGGGGAAGCACAGTTGGCGGTAGTCCCAGTACGTGAAGGGGTGGTCGTACTTCAGCGGGCGCGGCACCACGTCGGTGAGCCCGGTCTCGCGCAGTCCGGCGAGCGCGGCGCGCTCGGGCTCGGTGACGTGCGTGGAGCCCTCGAAGAGGGAGCGGTCGAAGACGTCGTCATCGGTCGGCGCGATGTTGAAGTCGCCGAGCACCGCGAAGGGGCGGGCGGCCGCCGCGTCGTCGGCGACCGCGTGCTTGAGCGCCTCAAGCCAGCGCAGCTTGTAGGCGTAGTGCTCGTGGGCCACCTCGCGGCCGTTCGGCACGTACACCGACCAGACCCGGGCGGGGCCGCAGGTGGCGGAGATGGCCCGGGGCTCGGCCACGCCCTCGTACTCCGGGCCGCCCGGCAGGCCGTGGACGACGTCCTCCAGGCCCACGCGGGAGACCAGGGCCACGCCGTTCCACCGGCCGGTGGCGTGGACCGACGACTCGTACCCCAGCTCGCGCAGCTCGTCGGTGGGGAACTGCTCCGCGGTGCACTTGGTCTCCTGGATGCACAGCACGTCCGTGCCGCTGCTCTCCAGCCAGGCCAGCAGGCGGGGCAGCCGGGCGGTGATCGAATTGACGTTCCAGGTGGCGATGCGCATGTGCCACAGCCTAACGGGGGCCTGTGACAGTCAGAGGTCCGTCGCGTCCCCGGGGGACAGCCGGCCGTGGTCGGTTCCGCCCAGGGCGCCGATCTGGCGGTCGTAGATCGGCCGGGCCAGATCGGTGAGCAGCGCGTCGTGGATGTCGATGGCGCGCCGCGGCCCCACCTCGCGCACGTAGTCGATGACCTCGGAGATCTTGCTCCAGGGGGCCATCACCGGGAGCATCAGCGTGTCGACCGGGTGGTCGGGGACGGTGAGCGCGTCGCCGGGGTGGAAGACGGACCCGTCGACCAGGAAGCCGATGTTCGTGATCCGGGGGATGTCGGGGTGGATCACCGCGTGCAGTTCGCCGTGCACCTGGACGTCGAACCCGGCGGCGGTGAAGGTGTCGCCGTGGCCGACCGTGTGGACCCGGCCGGGGAAGGCCGGCGCGATCTTCTCCGCCACGCTGCGCAGCGTCCAGATCTCGACGCCGGGGTCGGCCTCCAGGGCGGCCCGCAGCCGCCCCTCGTCGAAGTGGTCGGGGTGCTCGTGGGTGACCAGGACGGCGTCGGCGCCCAGCGCCGCGTCCCGTTCGCTGAACCCGCCGGGGTCGACGACGAGCGTGCGCCCGTCCTTCTCCAGCCGCACGCACGCGTGGGACATCTTGGTCAGCTTCATGAGGGCGTCCTCTCCTGCTCGGCCGGATCACGCCTCCGGCGTGGTCTCCTCCAGGATCACCTGCCGGGCCACCCGGAACGCCGAGTTGGCGGCCGGGACACCGCAGTAGACGGCGGTCTGGAGCAGCACCTCCTTGATCTCGGCGGGCGACAGTCCGTTGCGCAGCGCGGCCCGCGTGTGGAAGGCCAGCTCGTCCAGGTGGCCGCCGGCGACCAGGGCGGTCAGGGTGACGGCGCTGCGCGTGCGGCGGTCCAGGCCGTCGCGGGTCCACACCTCGCCCCAGGCGTAGCGGGTGATCAGCTCCTGGAAGTCGCCGGTGAAGTCGTCGGCGGCGGCCATGGCGCGGTCGACGTGCGCGTCGCCGAGGACCTCGCGCCGTACCTTCATGCCCGCGTCGTACGGGTCGGGCCGCCCGGCCGCGGCGGGCTCGGCCACCGCGGGCCCGGCGGTGTGGACGCCGGCCGCCGGGACGGCACCGGGTGCGACCGCCCCGGGCGGTACGGCACCGGGGGTCACGGGCGCCCCGTGCGTCATGGGCGCCCCATGCGTCATGGGCGCCCCATGCGTCATGGGCGCCCCATGCGTCACGGCGCCGGGTGGTACGGCTCCGGCGGCCGGCGCTCCCGGCGGTACGGCTCCGGCCTGTGCGGCACCGGGCGTGAGGGGGCCCGGGGTGAGGGGGCCCGGGGTGAGGGGGCCCGGGGTGAGGGGGCCCGGGGTGAGGGGGCCCGGCGCGTGCGGGGCGGCGTCACCGGGGCGCCCGGGCGTGGCGGAGGCCGGCGCGACGGGGTGCGCGGCGGCGGGGGCGGCCGGCGCGGCGATGGCCGCCCCCACGGGCGGCACCGCGAGGGCGGCCATGCCGGTCGACGAGTCGGACACGGCCTGCCACGACGTGGAGAAGTGCCGCACCAGCAGGTCGGTGACGGCCGCGGGCTGCTCCACGGGCGCGAGGTGGGACGCGCCGGGCACCACGGCGAGCCGGGCGTCGGGGATGCCCGCGACCAGGTGGCGCGCCTCGGCGGGGCCGGTGACGCGGTCCTCGGAGCCGACCAGGACGAGGGTGGGGACGCCCACGCGGCCGAGGTCGGCGCGTACGTCGAAGGAGGCCAGGGCCTCGCAGGCGGCGACGTAGGCACCGGCGTCGGTCGTCCGGACCATCTGCACCGCCCACTCGACGATCGCGGGCTGGGCGGCGGCGAAGCCGGGGGTGAACCAGCGCTCGGGCGCGGTGCGGGCCACCGGGTCGAGGCCGTTGGCGCGGACGATCACCCCGCGCTGACGGAACTCGTCGGCGGTGCCGAAGCGCGGCGAGGAGGCGATCAGGGCGAGCGAGGCGAGCCGGTGCGGGGCCCGCAGGGCCAGGTCGGTGCCGATGGCCCCGCCGATGGAGCAGCCCGCGTAGCCGAAACGCTGGACGCCGAGTTCGTCGAGGGTGGCCAGCAGCCGGCCGGTGAGCTCGGCGACGGAGGTCGCGGGGTGGGCGGGGGCGCCGCCGTGACCGGGCAGGTCGAACCGGATGACCCGCCACTGCCGTACGAGCTCGGGTATCTGCCGGTCCCACATGTGCCATGTGGTGCCCAGTGAGGGACCCAGGATCAGGACCGGGGCCTCCTCCGGCCCGTCGCAGCGGTATTGCAGGGTGTTCGGTGGTGTCTCACTCACGCCCCAGACCCTCTCACGTATCACGCGGGGCCCTGTGTCGGGGGCTTGCGGGAAGGCGGACACATTGTGGCAGGCACAGGGGCGGCACCGCTCCGGCAGGCAGGCAGGCGACCGTCGTCCCCGGGAGCGTTACGGGGCATCGGCGGCAGCCGGAGCACGGGCGGGGAGCCCCCTGTGGTGCCCGCCGTGCAGAAGAGATCACACAGGCGATGGATCACCCCGTCCCGCTCTCCGGGTAACGTCAAGGTATGAGTCATCCGCACCCCGAACTGAAAGCCGCCCCGCCTCTTGCCGAGGGAGGGCTGCGGGTCATCGCCCTGGGCGGCCTGGGTGAGATCGGCCGCAACATGACCGTCTTCGAGCACGCCGGCAAACTGCTCATCGTCGACTGCGGCGTGCTGTTCCCCGAGGAGACCCAGCCCGGCGTGGACGTGATCCTGCCGGACTTCACCTCGATCCGGGACCGGCTCGACGACATCGTGGCCGTGGTTCTCACCCACGGCCACGAGGACCACATCGGCGGCGTGCCGTACCTGCTGCGCGAGCGGTCCGACATTCCCGTCGTCGGCTCCAAGCTGACGCTGGCGTTCCTGGAGGCCAAGCTCAAGGAACACGGCATCCGGCCGCGCGCGGTGCGGGTACGGGAGGGCGACCGGCGCGCCTTCGGGCCCTTCGACTGCGAGTTCGTGGCGGTCAACCACTCCATCCCGGACAGCCTCGCGGTCGCGATCCGCACCGGTGCCGGGATGGTGCTGCACACCGGTGACTTCAAGATGGACCAGTTCCCGCTCGACGACCGCATCACCGACCTGCGCGCCTTCGCCCGCCTCGGCGAGGAGGGTGTGGACCTGTTCCTCACCGACTCCACCAACGCCGAGGTACCCGGTTTCACCACCTCCGAGCGTGAGCTGAACCCGGCGATCGAGCAGGTGATGCGCACCGCGCCGCGCCGGGTCATCGTGTCCAGCTTCGCCAGCCATGTGCACCGCATCCAGCAGGTCCTCGACGCCGCCCACCAGCACGGCCGCAAGGTCGCCTTCGTCGGCCGGTCGATGGTCCGCAACATGGGCATCGCCCGTGACCTGGGCTATCTGAAGGTCCCCTCCGGTCTGGTCGTGAGCACCAAGGAGCTGGAGAAGCTCCCGGACCACAAGATCACTCTGGTGTGCACCGGCTCCCAGGGCGAACCGATGGCCGCTCTGTCACGGATGGCCAACCGCGACCACGTCATCCGCATCGGCAAGGGCGACACCGTCCTGCTCGCCAGCTCCCTCATCCCCGGCAACGAGAACGCCATCTACCGGGTGATCAACGGGCTCACCCGGTGGGGCGCCCACGTGGTCCACAAGGGCAATGCCAAGGTGCACGTCTCCGGGCACGCCAGCGCCGGCGAACTCGTCTACTGCTACAACGTCGTCAAGCCCCGGAACGTCATGCCCGTGCACGGCGAATGGCGCCACCTGCGGGCCAACGGCGACCTCGCCATCCGTACCGGTGTCGACCCGGACCGGGTCGTCATCGCCGAGGACGGTGTCGTCGTCGACCTGGTCGACGGGCGCGCGTCCATCACCGGCAAGGTGCCCGCGGGCAACGTCTACGTGGACGGCATGGAAGTCGGCGGCGCCACCGAAGCGTCCCTCAAGGACCGTCTCACCCTCGCCGCCGAAGGCGTGGTCACGGTGGTGGCGATCGTCGACGCGGACACCGGCGCCCTCGCCGAGGCCCCCGATTTCCTGGCCCGCGGCTTCGTCCACGACGACACCACCTTCGAGCCGGTCATCCCCGTCATCGAGAAGACCCTGGCCACCGCGGCCGAGGAGGGCGTCGGGGACGCGCACCAACTCGAACAGCTCATCGCCCGCGCCGTGGCGAACTGGGCGTTCCGCACCCACCGCCGCAAGCCGCTCATCATCCCCGTCATCATCGACGCCTGAGCCGCGGCCCGGCAGCGCGGTGCGGCACCGGCAACACGTCGCACAGCGCACGGCACGTCGCACAGCGCACGGAAGAGGGAAGAAGCGCCTGGTCCGAGGGTGCCTCCCGGCTCTTCGCGCGGCGCCCGACCGCACCGGACGCGGTCGGGCGCCGGCCCGGGCGGCGCTCAGGTGTGGGCACCGGCCGCTGTCGCGACACCTTCGGCACCGCCGGGGACAGTCGCCGCGCGGTGGGCCGGGGGGTCCGCGCCGGCCGTCGCTCGGGACGGCGGGCGGCTCACGCCTCCTTCGTCGCCGCGCGGGGCAGTCCGCGGACCGCCGGCACCGCGAGCAGCACGGCGACGACGACGCAGTTGAGCACCGCGCCGGCGATCAGGACCGTGCGGGACGTGAGCCAGTCGGCCGCCGGCCCGGCCAGCGCCCGGCCGGCGGCGAGGGTCAGGACCGAGCCGGCGACGTCATAGGCGTGCAGCCGGTTCACGGCGTGGGCCGACACGTGGGTCTGGAGCGCCGTCGCCCACATCACGGTCCAGAACGTCAGCGCGGCACCCCCGAGGAGGAACGCCGCGCCCAGCACGGGCAGCGGCGCGCCCACGCCGAGGGCCAGCAGGTGCGCCGACACGCCGGTCAGGGTCACGGCCCCGGCCGCGAGCGGGCGGCGGGGCGAGAGCCACAGGGCGGCGAGGCCGCCGGCGGCGCTGCCGGCGCCGTAGAGGGCCATCATCACCCCCAGCGCGGGGGCGCCGTCCTCCTCGGTGATCAGGACGGTTTGCAGCGGCACCATCGGGCCCAGTACGACGAGGGAGTAGAAGACCCAGACGGTGATCGTGGCCCACAGCCAGGTACGGCTGCGGAACTCCCGCCATCCGTCGACCAGTTCGGCCAGCATCGACTGCCCGTCGGTGCTCGGGGCCGGACCGCGGCGCATGCGGAACAGGCACACGGCGCTGACACCGAAGGTGGCCGCGTTCAGGGCGTACAGGCCGCCCGCGCCGAGGAGGCCCACGAGGGCGCCGGCCATGACCGGGCCGATGACCGCCATCAGGGATTCCGAGGAACGCAGCAGGGCGTTGGCGCGCTGCACGTCGGTCACGATCGCGGGGATGGTGCTCGCGATACCGGGCTGGAAGAGGGCCGCCCCGAGGCCGGTGACGGCGCTCAGCGCGTAGACGAGCCAGAGCGCGGGATCGCCGCGCAGGAATACCCCGGCGAGCGCCGCGACCGCGACCAGGCGCAGCACGTCGGCGAGCACCATCACGCGGCGGGGCGAGAAGCGGTCCGCGACCACTCCCCCGAAGAGCACGAACCCGCCGAAGCAGGCGGTCCAGGCGCCGAGCGCGAGGGACACGGCGGAGACGCCGTGCCCGGCGAGCACCAGGCCCGCGGACAGGGCGACCGGGACCATGCCGTCCCCGAACTTGGCGACGGTCCTGGCGGCGAAGAACAGCCGGAAGTCCCGGTCGCGCAACGGGAATTCGCGGGTGGGCGCCGGGGCGGTCGCGGTCCGCGCGCCGCCGTTCATGCGCCGTCGCCGCCGAGGAGTGCGAGCAGCTCCGGCCCCACCAGGGTGACGTCGCCGCTGCCCATGGTCAGGACCAGGTCACCGGAGCGGGCGAGTCCCGCCAGCACGGCCGCGGTCTCGGACCGTCGCGGTACGAAGGTCACCCGGCCGGGCGGCAGCGGCACGGCGTCGGCGATCAGCTCGCCGGTCACCCCGGGCAGCGGCTTCTCGCGCGCCCGGGACACGTCGAGGACCACCACCTCGTCGGCCTCGCCGAGCGCCGCGCCGAACTCGGCGGCGAACCGGCGCGTACTGCTGAACAGGGAGGGCTGGAAGGCCACGACGAGGCGGCCCGCGCCGGCGACGACGCGGGCCGCGCGCAGCTGCGCCCGTACTTTGAGGGGGTAGCTCGCGTAGTCGTCGTAGACCCGTACGCCCGCGGCCTCGCCCTTGAACTCGAAGCGGCGCCCGACGCCCCGGTACGTGGCGAGCGCCTCGGCCGCGCGGTCCACCGGCAGGCCCAGCTCCAGGGCGGTCAGGAGGGCGGCGGCGGAGTTCATCACCATGTGACGGCCGGGCACCGGGATGCCGATCGGGGGCAGCGGCGCGCCGTCGAGGGCCGGTCGGTACGCGGAGCCGCCGGGCGTCACCGTGATGTCCGCGACGCGGAGGTCGGCGCCGGGCGAGGTGCCGAAGGTGCGCACGCGCAGCCGCCGCCGGGCGTAGGGGGTGAGCCGTACCGCGCCGGCGTCGTCGGCCGAGGTGACGAGGAGGCCGCCGTCGGGCAGGCGGTCGACGAACCGCTCGAAGGTGCGGAAGTAGTTCTCGGCGCTGCCGTGCACCTCCAGGTGGTCCTCGGCGCCGATGTTGGTGATGACCGCCGTGTCCGGCGACAGGAGCAGGAAGGAGCTGTCGCTCTCGTCGGCCTCGGCGATGAACATCCGGCCGGTGCCGTGGCGCGCGTTGGCGCCGAACTCGGTGACGTGGCCGCCGATGGCGAAGGACGGGTCCAGGCCGCCGCGGCAGGCGATGGCGGTGAGCATGGAGGTGGTGGAGGTCTTGCCGACCGTGCCGGCCACGGCGACGCGGTCCTTCCCCGCCATGAGGCCGGCCAGGAGCCGCGCGCGGTGCAGCACCGGCAGGTCGCGTCGGCGCGCCGCGTCCAGCTCCGGGTTGCCGTCCTCGATCGCGTTGGAGACGACGACCGCGCGGGCGTCGCCCAGGTGCGCGGCGTCGTGGCCGATGTGGACCGTGACGCCCAGGGCGCGCAGTGTCCGCGCGTTGGCGGACTCGCGGGCGTCGCTGCCGGACACGGCGGTGCCGCGGGCCACGAGCAGGCGGGCGAGTCCGCTCATCCCGATGCCGCCGACACCGATGAAGTGGACGGGGCCGAGCAGCGCGGCCTCCTCGGGACTCCCGACGACACCGGTCCGGGTGGTCGGCGGCATGGCGGCCTCCTTCTCGACGTGCCGGCGGCCGGGGCTGTCCGTGCCGTGCGCCGGCGGCGGTGACGGTGCGTCAACGTTACGATGCCTCTTGTTGCCAGAATTGGCAATTCTATCCCTCGCCCGCCGGGAACACCGCGACGTCACAGCGACGCGCCGGTCCGTGCCCGCCGGGCGCCGCGCCGCGTGCCGCCCCGGGGCTCGCGGCCCTGACCGCGGAGCCGCCGAATGGACCACACGTTCCCCTCGCCCCCTCCCCTCGGCGACGGCGCCGGCACGGCGGGCGCACTCGCGGCCTGGACGGCCTCGGAGGCCGTGTGCGCGCTGGTCGACGCGTTCGCCGCCGACCGCCGCGACCGCCGCCTCGCGCGGGACCTGCGCGCCGGGGCGGGAGGCCCGGCGGAGCGGCTGGCCCGCCTCGACGCGTTCTCCGAGCGCTGGGACACCCGGCAGGGCCGTGAGCGCGACCAGGCGGGCCGGCTCGACCTGACCCCCGGGCAGGCCCGCCTCGTCCACGCGGCGGCCGAGGCGCTCGGGATGTGCCGGCCGGCCCCGCCGCGATGGCGCCGCTACGACCACGTGCTGATCCTCGGCGGGTCGATCAGGGGTTGCCTGGCGCGTACCGGCTACGCGGCGCACCTGGTGCGATCCGGCCGGGTGGAGGCGGGCACGGTGACGGCGCTCGGGGGTCACCGGCCCTTCGCCGACGGCGAGTCCGCCCTCGCGGCCGCCGCCGGGGCGCCGGGGGTCCACGACGAGTTCGGGGCGCTCGACCACGCCGCCCGCACGGCCTTCGGGCTCGGGGAGCCGGAGCGCGTGGAGGGGCAAGCGGCGCCCGCGCCCGGCGCCTGGGCGGTGCGGCGCTACACCGACGCGGCGGGCCGCCCGGTACGGGTGGTGGCGGCCCCGGCGGCCGATCCGGCGCGGCGCCGGGCGAACACCGCCGACACGTACGCCTTCTTCAACGGGCGGCTGGAGCGGCCGGGCCCGTCCCACCGGCTGCTGCTGGTGACGTCCCCGATCAACGTGCCGGCGCAGCACGCCGGCGCGGTGCGGACACTGGCCCTGCCGACCGGGTGCGCCGTCGACACCGTGGGACTCCCGCCGGGCTTCGTACCGCCCGCGCTCGCCCACCGCTTCACCGCCACCGAGTACCTGCTCGAAGTGCGGACCACCATCCGGGCGTTGCGCCGCCTGGCCGACGACATCCGGCCCCCGTACAACGGCATTGCCTGACTTCCCCTCCTGGCGACAAGACATTGCCCATCTTGGCAAGGTCTGGCAGCATGATTGCCAACTGGGGCCGGCGTGCGGGCGACCTCATGAGCCCGGGCGGCCGCACGAGGTCCGCCCCGCCGGCCCGCCGCACGCGACGCCGACAGCAAGCGAGAGGAAGAGTGGAGATGGACCACCTGAAGCGCCTTGCCGTCCTGGCGGACGAGGAGATGACCCCCCAACCGTCGAAGACCCTGGCCGGTGTGCTGCGGTACCGGTCCGACCGGGTGGTGGCGGTCGTCGACCGCGGCAACGCCGGCCGCGACACGGGAGAGGTCGTGGGCCTCGGCCACGGCATCCCCGTGGTCCGCGACGTCGCCGCGGCGAGGGACCTCCAGCCGGACGCGGTGCTCCTGGCCACCGAGCCCACCGGCGGCGCGCTGCACCCGTACTGGCGGGCGGAGATACTCGCCGCCGTCGAGGCGGGCCTCGACGTCGTCAACGGCCTGCACGCCCAGCTGTCGGCGGACGAGGAGATCCGCGCGGCCGCCGAGCGCTCCGGGGCCACGATCTGGGACGTGCGCCGCGAGCCGACCGAACGTTACCGGACGGAGGTCGCGCCGGACGGCCGGCCCGTCCTGAGAGCGCGGGAACACCGTCCCGGCAGCCGGACCGTGCTGGCGGTGGGCACGGACTGCGGCATCGGCAAGATGACGACGATGCTGGAGATCGAACGGGAGGCCACCGGGCGCGGACTCGCGCCCCACTTCGTGGCCACCGGTCAGATCGGCATGATGATCACGGGGCGCGGGGTGGCCGTCGACGCGATCATGAGCGACTTCGTGAACAGCGTCGTCGAGGACGAGGTGTGCACCGCCACGCGCGACCACGACCTGGTGCTGGTCGAGGGCCAGGGCGCGCTCAACCACCCGCGCTTCTCGGCGGTGACGCTCGGCCTGCTGCACGGCACCCGGCCGGACGCGATGATCCTCTGCCACGACCTGCGGCGTCCGGCCATCAAGCTGATGCCCGAGTGGCCGCTGCCCCCGCTGCGCCGGGCGGTCGAGATCAACGAACAGGCGGCCCAGTGGCTGTGGCCCGACGGCCCCGGCCGGGTGGTGGGGATCTCCGTGATCACCAAGGGGGTCCCCGACTCCGAGGCGCGGGCGGAGCTCGCCCGCATCGAGGCCGAGACCGGGCTGCCCGCCACGGACGTGCTCCGGTACGGGCCCGCCCCGCTGCTCGACGCGATCCTGGCCGGGCCCGTGGCGGAATGACCCCCCGGGGCGGCCGGCGCCCCCGGACCGCGGGCGGCGGCGCGGCCGGGCGGGACCGCGCCGCCGGCGCCGCCCGCGCCCGCGCGATCCCGCACGCCCCGCGACCCCCACCGCGGGTCCGTCTCCGCTCCCCTCAGACCATGGAGAGGCAACGTGACGACATCCCTGGAGAACGAGGATCTCCGTCTCGACTTCAGCAGGCTCGACCGCCGGGTGCGCAAGCAGCTGAGGGAGCTCTGCGCCCTGGACAACCACCACGCGCCCCTGGCGCTCCTCGGCGACTACGCGCTCGTCGCCGCGTCCGTGTACCTGTGCGTGGGAGTCTCCTACTGGTTCTACCCCCTCGCCCTCGTCCTCATCGGGTCGACGCAGCGGGCGTTCGTGAACCTGCTGCACGAGTCCTCGCACAAGGTGCTGGCCAGGAACGGGCGTCTCAACCTGCTCTTCGGCACGGTGTTCTCGGGCTACCTCGTCCTGCACATGTACAACCCGTACCGCAACTCCCACATAGGGTTCCACCACCGCTTCCTCGGCGACCCGGAGAAGGACCCCGACTACAGCTTCCACGTGGACGTCGGCATCTACGACCACACGCAGTCCGACCGGAAGTTCTTCGTGCGGAACATCGCCTCCGCGGTCCTCGGCCTGCGGGCCGCCGCGTATGTGACGTACGTCGTCCGGGACCGCGTCCTGTTCCGGGCGGAGGACGTCGCCGTGTCGATGCCGGTGCGGCAGGGGACCGAGCGGGTGCTGCTGCTCCTGCAGTGGGCCGCGATCGTGTCCCTGTGCGCCTGGCAGGGATGGCTGCTGGAACTGCTGCTGTTCTGGTTCGTCCCCCTGTTCACCACGGCCATCGCCATCGGCTGGCTGTCGGAGCTGGCGGAGCACTACCCGCTGCCGGAGAGCGAGTCACGGCAGATCCTGATGACCCGCAACCGGCACGGCTGGGCGCTCGAACGCTTCCTGCTCGGCCGCCACCACGACAACTACCACCTGGTGCACCACCTCAACACGGGCGTGCCGTTCTGGAACATGAAGCGTGCGCACCGGGTGCTGCTCCAGGACCCCGCCTACGCCCGCTGGGACGGCCTGTGGGCCGGCGTCCTCACCCGTTCCCGGGGCCGCAAGGACCAGGAGACGCTGCTCAGCTACGCCGCGAAGTACCGCCGCTGGCGCCGGACGGGCGGCGATCCCGCACACATCGACGGCGGCGGTTCCTTCGCCGAGGCCGCGGCGCTCGCCCGGTCCGCCTGACCCGAACGGAGACCGCCGGATGCCCGTGCACCTCAACACCGCCGGGGCGGGTCTCATGCCGCCCGCCGTCGTCGAGGCCATGACCGCCTACCTGCGCGAGGAGGCCGCGGGCGGCGCCTACGAGACCGAGCAGCGGCACGCGTCCGTCCTGGAGAAGGGCGTGTACGAGACCCTCGCGCGCGTGGTCGACGCGCCCGTCGAGGACATGGCGCTGTTCGACAGCGCGACCCGGGCCTGGAGTTCGGCCGTCGGGTCGCTCCGCCTCCGCCCCGGGGACCGGGTCTGGGTCACCCCGTACGAGTACGCGGGCAACCTCATCCTGTGGACCGAGTTGCGCCGTCGCGCCGGGGTGCGCGTCGAGGTGGTGCCGCTGCTGCCGGACGGGGACCCGGACCTGGACTGGATGCGCCGGAACATCCGGGAGGACGTCGCCGTCGTCTCCGTCCCGCACGTCCCCTCGGGCTGCGGGATCGTCAACCCGGTCGAGGAGATCGGGCGGATCCTCGCGGACTGGCCCTGCCTGTACCTGGTGGACGCCTGCCAGTCGGTGGGACAGCTTCCGGTATCGGTGCGGGAGATCCGGTGCGACCTGCTCACCGGGGCGGGCCGCAAGTTCCTGCGCGGGCCGCGCGGGACCGGGTTCGCCTTCGTCGGACCGCGGCTGCGCGCCGCGGCGTCCCCGCCCTTCCACGACCTGCACGTCGCCGACATGACCTCCGACGACGCGTACGAGGTCCACACCGACGGGGCGCGGCGGTTCGAGTACGCCGAGCGCAGCGGCGCCGCGGTGGCCGGTCTCCACGCGGCGCTCCGCCACCACCTGGAGCACGCGGAGCGCGGGGAGGTCCGGCCGTCGCCGCTGCGCGAGCGGGTGCGCGCCGTGGTGGAGAGCCTGCCGGGAACCCGGCTCGTCGATCCGGGCACCCGACACGCCTCCCTCGTCACCTTCGTCTGCGAGCACGTCCCGGCGGCGCGGGTACGGGAGGAGCTGGCCGCCCGCGGCGTCAACGTCTGGGTGGCGCTGGGCAGCCACACGCCGCTCTACATGCGGCGGCACGGGGTGACGGAGGCGGTCCGTGTGTCCCCGCACCACCACAACGGCCCCGACGACATCGAGGAGTTCGCCGGGGCGCTCGGCGAGGTGCTGCGCCGGCGTCCCGTCGCGGCGCTCTGAGACCGGGCGGGGCGGCCGGGTCCCGAGGCGGGGCCGGTGAACCACCGCGAGGCGCGCTGCCGGCGTTCGCCGTGAAAGACCACATCGATCACAGGAGGAGGGCGGGTCCATGGAACAGGGCGAGCTGACGGGAGGCCCCGTGGGGGCGGAACACGCGATCGACAGGGCGGCCGTACGGGCGCTCGGTGACGAGCGGGTCGACTGGCGGTTCAAGGGGCTGCCGGTCTCGGCGGAGGGCAGTACGGTCGCCGAGCTGGCCGCCCGCCGTCTCAACGTGTTCGACGACGGGTTCGTCGGTCCGCTCCTCACCCTGGACGCCGACGCCCTGGAACACAACATCACCACCATGGCCAAGTGGTGCGCGGAACGCGGCGTCCACCTCGCTCCGCACGGCAAGACCACGATGGCCCCGCAGCTGTGGGCCCGCCAGCTCGACGCCGGGGCCTGCGGGATCACCGCCGCCAACACCGCCCAGTTGCGGGTGTACCGCGCGTTCGGCGTGGCCGACGTGCTGTTCGCCAACGAACTCGTGGACGCCCCCTCCCTGGCCTGGGTCGCGGACCAACTGGACCGCGACCCCGGCTTCACCTTCAGCTGCTTCGCCGACTCCCCCGCCGTCGTCACGCGGATGACCGAGGCGCTCACCGCCCTGCGGCCGGCGCCGTCCCGGCCCGTCGACGTGCTGGTCGAGATCGGCAGGACCGGCGGCCGCGCCGGGGCGCGCACCGTGGAGGACGCGCTCGCCACCGCCCGTGCCGTGGCCGCGAGCCCGGTGCTGCGCCTGGCCGGCGTCGGAGGGTACGAGGGCGTCCTGGTCAACGACCCGTCGCCGTACAGCCTCAGCGTGATCGACGGCTTCCTGGGCCGGATGCGGGAAGTGACCGAACTCCTGCACCGGCAAGGCCTGTTCGAGACCGACACGGTGATCGTGACCGCGGGCGGCAGCTGCTTCTTCGACCAGGTCGCCGACATGCTGAACCGGCCGTGGCCGGACGGCCTGAACGTCCGGCCGGTGCTGCGCAGCGGCTGCTACGTCGCGCACGACGACGGCTTCTACCGCTGGATGTCGCCCTTCTCCCGCGACGCGGGCGCCGATGGCTCGCTGCGTCCCGCCCTGCGGGCCTGGGCGCGGGTGACCTCCCGGCCGGAGCCCGGCCTGGCGCTCGTCACGGCGGGGAAGCGGGACCTGTCCTTCGACGCCTGGCCGCCCGAACCGCAGGTGGTGCGCGGGCCCGACGGCGTGACCCGTCCGCTGCGGGACTGCGTCATCAAGGAGATCAACGACCAGCACGCGTTCATCCGGCTCGCGCCGGGCAACACGATGGAGGTCGGGGACTGGGCCGGCATCGGCCTCGCCTATCCGTGCACGGCGTTCGACAAGTGGCAACTCATCCCGGTGACCCGGGGAGAGACCGTCGTCGACTTCGTCCGGACGTTCTTCTAGCGGGAACCGGGGTCTTCCGGACCGTCCATCGCGCGCACCGAATTGGGGTGACTCCATGGCAAGGCTCGTCGTCGGGAACTGGGCCAACGAGACCGGACCGGCGGACATGCCGCCCGAACAGCGCAGGCACGTCGGCAGTCAGGGGCAGCGCATGCTGTGGCTGTCCCGGCCGGGTGACGTCGTCGTCCTGCCGCTCGCTCCGGACGAGGACTTCCTCGCGTACGTCGCCGGGAAGCTCGGCTTCCCCGCCTCGTCCCTCACCGTGGTCGTCCCGCCCGAGGGCAAGCTCGGCGGGGACGTCCTGACCGGCGACCGCCTCATGGACGAGGGGTTCCTCACCGGACTGCGCGGCCTGCTGCGGGAACGCGGCGTCCGGGCCGCCGAGCCGTACTACCTCGACGGCTACGTCAACCGGTTCGTCAAGGCCCTCGGCCTGGCCGAGGGCACGACGGGCTTCGCCTTCATGGACCAGGGCGGCAACGAACTGCTCAACGGGAAGGTGGCGTTCCGTGCCGTGGCGAGCGGGATCGGGCTGCCGCTCCCCGACGGCGTGGTCGCCGACGCGCCGGAGACGGTGGTCGACTTCGTGTGGGAGATGCTGTCGTCGGGCCGCGCGGCCATCGTCAAGCAGGACGTGAACGCCGGCGGGTTCGGCAACGAGATCCTCACCCCG
Organism: Streptomyces sp. NPDC045701; assembly: GCF_056432045.1. Classification (NCBI taxonomy): domain Bacteria; kingdom Bacillati; phylum Actinomycetota; class Actinomycetes; order Kitasatosporales; family Streptomycetaceae; genus Streptomyces; species Streptomyces sp. NPDC045701. Next base: position 33,707 of record NZ_JBWKJV010000026.1, read on the forward strand.
ACCGCCGGCATCGAGGCGCTGGGCGCCCTGCGCTGCCACGTGTTCACCGACCGCGGCGCGCTCGCCGACCACGTGGCCGAGCGGTGGGCCTGGTACACGGCGGGAACCGGCGGCCGGGTGGTCGTCGAGCACTACGTGGACGGCGCCCTGCCCGTCTGGGGCGAGGCCGTGGTCGCCGAGGAGTCGGTCGACGTGTACGGCTACGGCAGGATCCGGATGAAGCCGGTGTGCGACGGCGTGGTCATCCCCGTACCCGGGTCGTCGGGCCACGCGAAGGCCCTTCCCCGCTTCCTGCGCGACCTCGAGCGCCTCGCCGAGGCGATGCGGGCCATGGGCTACCGGGGGGTGACCAACATCGACGCGATGCTGACCGCCGACGGACGCGTCATGTTCAACGAGTGGAACGGCCGCTACGGCGGCTCCAGCCATCTGTTCGCCATCGGACGGCGGGTGGTGGGCGGGGACTTCCTGCGGGACCGCTGCCTGATCGAACGCCGCGAGACGGCCTTCCCGTCCTTCGGTACGGCGCTGCGGACCCTGGAGGAGCACGGCCTGGCGTACGACCCGGAGACCCGGACGGGTGTCCTGATCCCGGTGTACGGGACCGGACCGGACGGGCTCGGGGGCGAGGCGGCCGTCATCGGCCGGGACGCCGGGGAGGCCGAGGAACTGGAGCGGACGATGGTGGGGCTGTTCGGCGACTGACGGAGCCGGGACGGCACCGGACAGGGAGGTACGAGTACGGGTGAGCGGGGAGAGCGGACGGGCATGACCGCAGTGGGATATCGCAGCATCGCGACCAAGCAGGTGTACGTGTGGTCGGTCGCCGCGCTGGCCAACAAACTGCCGATCTCCATGGCGCCCCTGGCGTGCGTCTTCCTGGCCCGGGAGCGGCCCGGCGGCTACGCCCTGGGGGCGACCCTGGCGGCGGTCTGGGTGGTCGCCGAGGTCGTCGGCGCACCCGTCCTCGGGCTGCTGTTCCGGCCGGAGCGCGCCGGGTTCCACCTGGGACTGGGCCTGGGGACCGGGGCCGTCGCGTACGCGGCCCTCTTCTTCGGGCCTTCGCTGCCGACACCCGCCGTGGTGGCGCTGGTGTTCCTCGCGGGCTTCGGGCCGGCGGCCACGCCGGGCGGGATGCGGGCCCTGCTCACGGAACTCGTGCCCGAGCGGGACGTGTCGAAGGTGCTGAGCGCCGAGGTGGTGCTCAACGGGCTGGTGTGGGCGGGCGCGCCGCCGCTCGTCGCGTTCGTCGCGCTGGCGACCCACCCCGGGGTGCCGTTCGCCGTCGCGGCCGCCCTCGACGTCGCCGCCCTGTGCCTGGTGATGGTGCTGCCGGCCGGGCGGCGCGGCGCGGCCGACGACGACGTCCGCGCTCGGGCGGACGGTGACGCGGACGCGGCCGGGCGGGGGACGGCGGGTGCGGAGGCGGAGGAGACCCCGTCGGCGCTCGGCCTGCTCGTCCGCGCCTGGCCCGTGTACCTCACGGCCGCCGCCTCCATGGCGATGCTGTCCACCATGGAGCTGGTGCTGCCCGCCCTCGTGGAGTACCGGGGCATGGACGTCGGCACGGCGGCGCCGCTGCTGATGGTCTTCTGGGTGAGCTGTGTGGCCGGTGGTGTCGTGTACGGCCGCCGGCCGTGGCCGGGCGGCGTGCGCCGGCAGAGCCTGGTCTGCCTGCTGGTGACCACCGTCGCCCTGACGTCCGTCGCCCTCCTCCCCGGAGCGGTCGGGATGGGCTTCGGCCTCGCGGTCGGCGGCGCCTTCCAGGCCGCGGTGCTGGTGACCCGGAACCTCTCGCTCCGTGAACGGCTGCCCGCCGCCTCGCACACCGCCGGGTACGCGATCATGTACGCCGCGACGGGCGTCGGGTACAGCGTCGTGGCCGCCTCCTCGGCGCTGGTGCTGACCTTCCTGTCCCCCGCGGCAGCCGTCCTGGGCGGGGGGATGGTGACCCTGGTCATCGTGGCGGCCGGGGGCCTCGCCGAACGCGAACGGCCGCGTGAGAAGGCCGGGACCGGGAACGCCGGAAAGGCCGGTACCGCCGAACAGCCCGGAGCCGGGCGGAGGGCCGCGGCGGGGCCGGCCGGTGGGAAGTGGCCCGACGGCCTGCGGCGCTGGGTGAACCAGCGGACTCCCTGAACAACCCCCGTCGTTCCGGGTACCCGGCGCGCCGCCGGCCTCCGGGTGGCCGCGCCGGCACCGCCCGTGGAACGCGCCCGGCACCGCCCGTGACCGTACATCGGTCACGGGCGGTGCCGGGCGGCGGTCGTCTCAGCGGACGGCCCGGGACGGCAGGGACTCCCGGACCAGGGTGAGGGGCGGTTCGGCCACCAGGTAGAAGTGGTCGCCCGGCACGGTCACCTCCCGCACGGCGCCTCGGGTCAGCCGGCTCCAGGGGCGGCGGTCGGCGTCCTCGTCCACGTCACCGGCGATCGTCGTCACCGGGCACCGTACGACGGGCCCGGGTTGTGGGACGTACGTGTGGAACATGCGCCCGTCGGCCCGGACGTACGGGAGCACCAGCTCCTGGAAGTCCGGGTCGGCGGCCAGTTCGGGGTCGGTGCCGCCCAGGGTGAGCAGACGTTCGACGACGGCCGCGTCGTCCTCCTCGGCACTCTCCTCCCACTCTTCCGGCGGCGGGTACGGGGCGTCGCGGGAGCCGGACGCGAAGAGGTGGGCCGGTTCGATGCCCCGGGCCTCCAGCGCCACCGCCGTCTCCAGGGCGACCGCCGCCCCCATGCTGTGGCCGAACAGCGCCACGGGGAGGTCGGCCAGCTCCGCCACCGCGTCCGCGACCTCCTGGCCCAGCAGGCGCAGGTCCGTCGGCGGCGGTTCCGCGATCCTCTCGGCGCGCCCGGGGTAGCGGACGGCGTACACCTCGACGCCCGGCAGCCGGTGCGCCCAGTCGCGGAAGAACGACGCGGAGCCGCCGGCGTGGGGGAAGCACACCAGGCGTACGGCCGGATCGGTCAGGGGGGCGGGGCAGTGCAGCCAGAGCGCGGAGGCGGTCACCGGGCCACCTCCTGACCGGCGGCACGGCGCCGTGCGCGCTCCGCCCGCGCGCGGCGGGCCGCCGCCTGCCGGGCGCGTACGTCCTCCCCGCCCGCCGCGCCGGTCCGGCCGGCGCCCTCGCGGAGCATCGCGGCCTGGGCCTCCACGGTGGTGTGCCTGAACAGCGCGACGACGGGCGGCCGTTCCCCGGTGTGCCGCTCCAGGGCCTCCCTGAGCTGGAACATGGCCAGCGAATGACCGCCCAGGTCGAAGAAGTTGACGTCGGTCGGCACGTGCGGCCTCTTCAGCACCTCGGCCCACGCCGCGGCCGACCCGAGCGGTGAGGTCGCCCGCCTCGCCGCCGGCGGCCGGGCGGGCCCCCGGGGCCACGGGCTCCGTGCCGGAGACGGCGGGCGCGGGCCGCTCGCCGGCCCTGGTCCTGAGCGCGGCGCGGTCGGTCTTGCCGTTGACGGTGCGCGGGAAGTCGTCGAGCACCTCGATACGGGCCGGCACCATGGCGGCGGGCAGCCGGCCGGCCAGCTGCTCCCTGAGGACTTCCGGGGTCGGGGCGGAAGCCGGGGCCGCCGGGGCGAGGACGAAACCGACCAGCGCGTCGGCCGTGTCGTCCACGACGACGGTCGCCTCCCGCACTCCGGGAAGCGCGCACAGGTGGGCCTCGACGGCGGTGAGCTCCACCCGGTGGCCGCGGACCTTGACCTGGTGGTCGCGGCGGCCCAGGAACTCCAGCGTCCCGTCCTCGTTCCAGCGGGCGAGATCTCCCGTGCGGTACATGCGGGCGCCCGGTGTCGGAGCGAAGGGGTCGTCCAGGAACACCCGTGCGGTGCTCTCGGGCCTGTCGTGGTAACCGCGGGCGACGCCCGCCCCGCCGATGAACAGTTCGCCCTCGGCGCCCGGCGGCACGGGACGCAGGCGGTCGTCCAGCAGGTACAGCCGGGCGCCGGGCACGGGGCGGCCGATGGAGACGGGGCCGGGGGCGTCGAAGCGGTGGTGACTGGCCCAGACGGTGGCCTCGGTGGGCCCGTACTCGTTGACGAGCACCGCGGGGCCGGTGCGCCGGGCGAAGTGACGGGCCACCAGTTCCGGCGGCAGCGGCTCCCCGGCCAGGATCACGGTCTCCAGCGAGCCCAGCCGGTCCGCCCCGAGCCGGACCGCCGCGTCGAGCAGGACGCTGTAGAGCGAGGGCACGCAGAGCAGATGGGTGATCCGGTGTTCACCGACGAGCCCGACGAGGCGCTCGGGGTCGCGGACCTCGTCCGCCGTGGCCACGACGAGGGTTCCGCCGGCGGTCAGGGTCCCCCACAGACCGGCCACGGAGGAGTCGAACGCGAGCGGCGAGACGAGCAGGAAGACCGGCTCGCCCGGATAGACCATGCGGCGGGCCAGGGTGGACGCCGCGAGCTGGCCGTGCTCCACCACGACGCCCTTGGGCTCCCCGGTGCTGCCGGAGGTGTAGATGAGGTACGCCGGGTCCGACGCGGTCACGGCGGCGGGCGGCGGCCCGGGTGCGGGGCCGGCGGGGTCGTGGGCGCCGTCCCGGCGGGCGGCGCGTTCCGCCCGTATCAGGGGCAGGCCGGACGCGGCGAGGCGCGGGAGGGTCGTCTCGCCGACGACGGCGGCGCTGACCCGGGCGTCGGTCAGGACCTCCGCGACGCGCCGGTCGGGGTGGGCCGGGTCCACGGGGACGTAGGCGGCGCCACGCCGCAGCACGCCGAGGACGGCGGCGACCATGGCGACGGAGGGCTCGACGAACACGCCCACCCGGTCGCCGCGCTCCACCCCCGCCTCGGCGAGCCGGGCGGCCACCTCGCCGGCCCACGTGTCGAGGTCGCCGTAGCCGATGCTGCTCGTGCCGCTCCGCACGGCGATGCGCGCGGGGGTCCGCCCGGCGTGTCCGGCGACCAGCTCGTGGACCGGGGTGAGCGCGCCGGGAGGCAGTGGTTCGCCGTGCCCCCTCGGCAGGGACGCGGCGGCCGGGGTGCCCGGCACGTCGTTCTGCGACAGCGTCGCCATCAGGATTCCTCCACTGGTCGTCGGTGTCCGGGCCCGCCGCCCCGCCGGTAAGGCTCGTCGCCGGGGGCCGACCCGTCTGAAGCTGCGCGAGGCACGATATTGCCAGGGTAGTCAAAGTCGTGGCAACCTTTTGCCTCGCCTGACATTCGTGCCCGTGTGGCGACTCCGTGGAAAGGCCAGGACGATGACCGAGCTGCTGACCAGGACCGGCGTGACCGTCACCCCGCTCGCCGGAAACATCGGGGCCGAGATCGGCGGTGTGGACGCCGGCGGCCCGCTCTCCGACCAGACCGTCGCGCACATCCGATCGGCGTTGCTGACGCACAAGGTGGTGTTCCTGCGGGACCAGGACCTCGACTACGACGCCCAGGTCGCCTTCGCCGGGCGCTTCGGCACGCTGACCCTCGGCCACCCCATCTACGAAGCGCCCGAGGGACGGCCGAACCTGCGGGAGATGGACTCCAAGCAGGGCACCCGCGCCAACCACTGGCACACCGACCTCACCTTCATCGAGCGCCCGCCGGCCTTCGCGTTCCTGCACAGCAAGGTCATCCCGCCCTTCGGCGGCGACACGATCTGGGCCAACGCCGCGACCGCCTACCGGTCCATGCCGCCGGAGCTGCGGGAGTTCGCCGACCGGCTGCGGATCGTGCACAGCAACGACTGCGACTTCACCGACGACACCGTCATCGAGCGCGGCCACTACATCTCCACCCCGTTCGAGGCCGAGCACCCCGCCGTGCGGGTGCACCCCGAGACCGGCGAACGGTCGCTGCTGCTCGGCGGCTTCGCCCGCAGCGTGGTCGGCTACGGCCCCCAGGCGTCCCGCGACATCATCAGGCTGCTCCAGGAGTACCTGACCCGGCCCGAGCAGACCGTGCGGTGGCGCTGGCGCGTCGGGGACGTGGCCATCTGGGACAACCAGTCGACCGCGCACTACGCCATCCTCGACTACGGCGACCAGTACCGGCGGGGCGAGCGCCTCACCGTCGCCGCGCCCACACCGGTGGGCGTCGACGGCCGGCCGAGCGTGGCCCTGCGCGGCGACACGAGCGCCTACAGCACGGGCGTCGGCACCGGTGCCGACGCCGGCTGACGCCGTGACCACGGAGAACACGACGCGCGGCGGGCACGAGGCGGCGCGGGCGGGAAGAGAGGTGCGGCGCGCCCCCTTCGGCACCTGGGCGTCCCCGGTCGGCGCCGCCGCGGCGGCGGCCGGGGAGACCCAGGTCGAGTGGGCGGCGTTCGTCGGCGACGAGGTGTGGTGGACGGAGCTGCGCCCCGGCGAGTCGGGCCGCACCGCGCTGGTCCGCCGCGCCCCGGACGGCTCGGTCGCCGACGTGCTCGGCCCCCGCTGGGACGTGCGCACCCGCGTCATCGAGTACGGCGGGCGGCCCTGGCTGCCGCTCGGCGCGGACCCCTCGGCCGGGTTCGTGTTCACGCACGGGGAGGACCAGCGCGTGTACCGGGCGGTGCCCGGCGGCGGCCCCGAGCCGATCAGCCCCGAGCCCGCGCGGCCCGCCGGGGCGCGCTACGGCGACTTCGCACGGGTCGGCGCCGAGGTGTGGTGCCTGCGCGAGGAGATCACCGGCCCCCACCCGGCCGACGTGCGGCGGGATCTGGTCGCGCTGCCGCTCGACGGGTCGGCGGGGCGTGATCCGGCGGCGGTCCGGGTGCTCGGCGCGAGCCACCACTTCATGACGGGCCCGAAGGTGTCCCCCGACGGCCGGCAGGTGTGCTGGCTCGGCTGGGACCATCCGACGATGCCGTGGGACGGGACCGAGCTGATGTGCGCGCCGGTCGGCCCGGACGGCACGCTCGGCCCCGCCCGGGTGGTGACGGGCGGCCCCGGAGTCGCCGTGAGCCAGGCCGAGTGGGCGCCGGACCGGCCGGACACGCTGTACGTGCTGAGCGATCCCGACGGCTGGTGGAACCTCTACGAGGTGGACCTGACGGGCGCGGCCCGGGCGCTGTGCCCCCGCGAGGAGGAGTTCGGCGGCGCGCTGTGGCGCATCGGGGCGCAGTGGTTCTTCCCGGCGGGCGGCGGGCGGCTCCTCGTCACGCACGGCACGGCCGGGCGGCGTCTGGCGGTGCTGGAGGCGGACGGCTCGCTCCGCGACGTCTGCGGGGAGGAACCGTACGGCGAGTGGGCGGCGCTGGCCGGTGACGGCCGGCGGGTGGTGGCGACGGCCGTCGGGCCCCGCCACCCCCGCGTGCTGCTGCTCGTCGACCCCGATCGGCGGGCTCCCGTGGCCGAGGTGCTGCGGGCGCCGGACACGACGTACGCGGACCACCTGCCGCCCGGCTACCACGCGGTGTTCCGCGACGCGGAGGGCAGCGAGGTGCACGCCCACGTCTACCCGCCGTACAACCCCGGGTTCGCGGCGCCGGACGGCGAACTGCCGCCGTTCCTGGTGCAGGCCCACGGCGGTCCCACCACGCGCACGCCGCTGGCTGCGGACCTGTCGGTGGCCTACTTCACCAGCCGCGGCATCGGTGTCGTCGACGTGCAGTACGGCGGCTCCACCGGGTTCGGACGGGCCTACCGCGAACGGCTGCGCGGCCGGTGGGGGGTGGTCGACGTGCGCGACTGCGCGACGGCCGCCCGGGGCCTGGTGGCGGAGGGGGCGGCCGATCCGGACCGGATCGGCATCCGCGGCGGCAGCGCGGGCGGCTGGACCTCGGCGGCGTCGCTGGCCGCCGAGCCGGACCTGTACCGCGTGGCCGGGATCTACTACCCGCTGCTGGATCCGGAGGGCTGGAGCGAAGGAGGTACGCACGACTTCGAGTCGCGGTACCTCGACAGCCTGATCGGGCCGTGGCCGCGGGCGGCGGCGCGGTACGCCGAGGTGTCGCCGCTGCGGCGGGCCGGCCGGGTGCGCTCGCCGTTCGTCATGTTCCAGGGGCTGGACGACCCGGTCTGCCTCCCGGAACTGGCGGAGCGGTTCCTGGAGCGGCTGAAGGACGGCGGGGTCCCGTACGCGTACCTCACCTTCGAGGGCGAGCAGCACGGCTTCCGCCGGGCGGAGACCATCGCCGCCTGCCTGGAGGCCGAACTCGCCGCGTACGCGGAGGTGTTCGGGTTCGACGCGCCGGGCGTCCGCCGGATCGGGCTGACGGAGGGACCCGGCTGACGCCCGGCCACCCGGACACGTACGCGCCTCCGCCCCGGACTCCGGTCCGGGGCGGAGGCGTCTGCGGAGCCGCCGGAGTGGGCGCCGGTCAGCGGGCTGCGCCGACCGCGGCCGGGGCGGGGGGCGCGGCCGGGGCGGTCGCGGGTACGGCCGCCGGGGCCTGCTCCAGAATGCCGCGCACCACCTCCGCCTGCCGGCCGAGCGTCCTGCCCACCAGCAGGTCCCGCATCGGGACCCGGACACCGAGCGCCTCGCGGAGCTTGCGGGCGAGGTGGGTGACCAGCAGCGAGTCCCCGCCGAGCGCGAAGAAGTCGGCGTCGTCGGCGAGCCCCTGATGGCCGAGCAGGTCCGCCCAGAGCCGCCGCAGCAGTTCGGGCACGTCGGTGCCGGCCGTCCCGCCGGCCGCCCCCGGCCTCACCGGGAGCGGCCCGGGGCGGCCGGCGGGCGCCGTGCGACCGGTGTCCGGTGCCGCGGCCGGCGCGGGTCGCGCCCTCCGGCCGTCCGCGCGCCGGGCCGCGGCGGCGCGGGGGGCCGCTTCCGGGGCGATCCGGCCGGGGCCGGCGAAGGGGTAGCCGGGCAGGTGGACCGGGCGGCCCGGGCGGCAGAGGGCCCCCGCGTCGAGCGGTTGGCCCCGCGTCCACAGCGCGCCGAGCGCCGCCAGCACCTCCTCGTCGGGGTGCGCCGTGCGGTCGGGGGCGAGCGGGACGGCGGCCAGGTCGGCCGCCTCGGCCATGGCCGACAGCGCCCGGCCGGGTCCCGTCTCCACCACGAGGGCGCCCGGCAGGTGCGCGGCGAGCGCGTCGAGCGCGTCGGCGAAGCGCACGGTGTCGCGGGCCTGCCCGGTGAACAGCTCCGGGCCGACGTCCGCCCCCGGCAGCAGCAGCCGGCCGCTGCCGGTGGCCCAGGGCAGTGTGGGCGGGCGCAGGGTGGTGCGGGACAGCTCGTCGGCCAGCGGGGCGAGGGCGGGCTCGATGAGCCGGGAGTGGAAGGCGCGGCCGGTGCGCAGCCGGTGGGTGTGGACCTGCCCCTCCAGCAGGGCGCGGAACGCCTCGACCGCCTGGGGGGTGCCGGCCACCACGGTTCCCTCCGGGGAGTTGACGGCGGCCAGGTCCAGGGCGAGACCGGAGGCGGTGATCCGTTCCCGGGCCTCGCTCTCGCCGCAGCCGAGGGCGAGCATGGCGCCCGGCGGGCACTCCTCCATCGCCCGGCCGCGCACGGTCACGAGCCGCGCTGCGTCGCGCGGGGTGAGGACCCCGGCCGCGCAGGCGGCGGTGATCTCGCCGAGGCTGTGCCCGACCAGCGCGGCGGGTGCCGGGCCCAGCCCGCGCAGCGCGGCGGCGGCGGCGTACTCGACCGCGAAGAGCGCCGGCTGCGCCAGCCACGTGCGGGACAGCTCGGCCACCGGGAAGCCGGGGTCGGACAGGGCGCGTTCCAGTGTGGCGGCGAGTTCGGGTTCGAAGGCGTCGAGGCAGTCGGCGAGCGCCCGGTCGAAGCCGGGGAGGGCCGCGCCGAGCGGGACGGCCATGCCGGGGCGCTGGGAGCCCTGGCCGGGGAAGGCGAGCACGAGGGGCGCGGGCCCTTCCGGCGGGCGGCTGCCGCGTACCGCGGCGCCCGAGGCGAGTCGCGCGGCGATCTTGGCGGCGGTGCGCCCGGTCACGGCCAGCCGCTCGGTGAGCGCGGCGCGCCCGGTGGCCAGCGTCCGCGACACATCGGCCGGCCGGGGGCCGTGGTCGGTGAGGTGGCGGGCGAGCGCGTCGGCGGAGCGGGTCAGGGCGTCCGTGTCGGCGGCGGACAGCAGCACCAGGTGGGCCGCCGGGGTGCCGTCGTCCGGGGCGGGGACGGGGGCGGGGGCGCGTTCGACGACCACGTGCACGTTGGTGCCGCCCACACCGAACGAGCTGACGCCCGCCCGGCGCGGCTCGGGTCCCGTCCAGGGGGCGGCCCTTTCCGGTACGTACAGGGGCGAGTCCTCCGCTTCGAGCAGCGGGTTGAGCCGGGTGAAGCCCGCGACGGGCGGCACCACCCCGTCCCGTACGACGAGCAACGCCTTGATCAGTCCGGCCAGTCCGGCGGCGTTGTCGAGGTGGCCGGTGTTCGCCTTGAGCGCCCCCACGGCCACCTGGCCGGGGCGCGCGCCCGCCGCGCGGAGCGCGGAGGAGGCGGCGGACCACTCGATGGGGTCTCCGACGCGGGTGCCGGTGCCGTGGGTCTCCAGGTAGCCGATGCTCGCGCCGTCCACGTCGGCGGCCTCCAGCGCGGCCTCGATCACCCGCTCCTGGCCGGTGACGGAGGGGGCGTAGTAACCGGCCTTGGCGGCCCCGTCGTTGTTGACCGCCGTGCCCAGGACCACTCCGTACGGATCGGGGCCGTCCTCCAGGGCGTCGGCCAGGCGGCGCAGGACGACGCACGCCACGCCGGAGCCCGCCACCACGCCGTCGGCGCCCGCGTCGAAGGGCCGGCAGTCGCCGGAGGCCGAGTGGATGCCCCCGGGCAGCCAGAGGTGGCCGGCCTGCGGGTAGGCCATGCCGGCGGCCACCACGAGGGCCTGGTCGCACTCGCCGTTGAGCAGGGCCTGTACGGCCAGGTGGACCGCGACCAGGGACGAGGAGCAGGCGGTCTGGACGGAGAGCGCGGGCCCGGTCAGGTCGAGCTTGTACGAGATGAGGCTCGCCAGGAAGTCGGGTTCGGTGCCGTGGAGGACGTCCTCCAGGGTGAGCGGGTCCAGTTCGCCGCCGGCGAGCATGGCGCGCAGGTATCCGCTGCCGCTGGCGGAGGCGTACACGCCGGTGGTGCGCGTGCCGCCCAGCGGGTCGACGCCGGCGTCCTCCAGGGCGGCCCACGCGCACTCCAGCATGAGCCGGTGCTGGGGGTCCATCAGTTCCGCCTCGCGGGGGCTGACCCGGAAGAGGGCGTGCTCGAAACGGTCGGCGTCCTCCAGATGACCGTGGACCGGCACGTAGTCGGGGTCGCGGACCAGGTCCTCGGAGACTCCGGCGTCGAGCATCCGCTGTTCGTCGTACCGCGTGGTGAGGATCCGTCCCGCCTGGAGGGACGCCCACCACTCCGCCAGGTCCGACGAGCCCGGAAACCGTCCGGAGACGCCGGTCACGGCGATGTCAAGGGAACGATCGCGCGCCATGCAACCACCTTCGATCAGCACTGGGCCGTCCTCTGGGCCGGGACGGCGAACCGGCCCGGGGCGCCGCACACGGTGGCGGCCCGGGAGGTCTCCACAAGGTTGCCAGCATAGGCAAGTTAATGGCAATGTCGTTGTCAACGCGGTGGTGGGCCACCACCGCGGTGGGCGGCGGAGCGGCCTGACGCGCACCGCCCGGCACCGAGGGGAGAGGGACAGCTTGCGACCGGATCCGACCTGGACCGCCGGGCCCCCGAACACCGCGCCCGGCGGGGGGCTGCACGAAGCGTTCGCCCGCCGGGCACGCGCGCACCCGGAGGCCCCCGCGCTCATCGACGGCGAACGCACCACGACGTACGGACGGCTGGACGCCACGGCCGACGCGTGGGCCGCGCGCCTCGCCGCCGCCGGGGTTACCGCCGGCTCCGTGGTGCCGGTGCTGCTGCCGCGCGGCACCGACCTGGTGACCGCGCTCCTCGCGGTGCTCAAGACGGGCGCCGCCTACGCGCTGCTTCCCCCGGACTGGCCGGCCGACCGCCTCGGGGAGGTGGTACGGCAACTGCGGCCACCGCTAGCGGTCACACACACCGGCGGGTCGGTTCCGGGCGCCGCCGCCGTGTGGTCACCGCCCGGCGCGGACGCCGCCGCCCCGGCCGGCTTCCGGCCCGCGGCCGTCGGCGCCGACGCCCCGGCGTGCGTCTTCTTCACCTCGGGCACGACCGGCCGGCCCAAGGGCGTGCTCAGTCCGCACCGGGCCACCGCCCGCCTGTTCCAGCCGAACGGCTTCGCCCGCTTCGGCGCCGACACGGTGATGCCGCTCGCCGCCGCCACGCCCTGGGACGCCTTCTCCCTGGAACTCTGGTCGGTGCTCCTCAACGGCGGCACATCCCTGGTCGTGGCCGACCCCTATCTCTCCCCCGCCGCGCTGGGCGACGCCGTGTCCCGCCACGGGGCGGACACCGTGTGGCTCACCAGCAGCCTGTTCAACCTGGTCGTCGACGAGGCCCCGGAGGCCTTCGGAGGGCTGCGCCAGGTCCTCACCGGCGGCGAGCGCCTCTCCCCCGGCCACGTCCGGCGGTTCCTGCGCCGGCACCCCGGCATCACCCTCCTCAACGGCTACGGCCCCGTCGAGTCGACCGTGTTCGCCACCACCCACCGCGTCACCGAGGCGGACTGCGACCTGCCCGGCGGCATCCCCCTGGGCCGCCCGGTCCCCGGCACCCGCGTCCACGTGCTGGACGGAACCCGGCCGTGCGCGGTCGGCGAGACCGGGGAGATCTGCCTGGCGGGCGACGGACTGGCGCTGGGCTACCTGGGCGACCGGGCCCTCACCGACGCGAAGTTCACCCGGATCGGCGTCGACGGGCGCGAGGAGCGCGTCTACCGCACCGGCGACCTGGGGCACTGGGGCCCGGACGGGCTGCTGCGCTTCGCGGGCCGGGCCGACCGGCAGGTGAAGATCCGGGGACACCGCGTCGAGCCGGCCGAGGTCGAACGGCAGGTGGAGCGGCTGCTGCCGGACGTACGCCGGTGCCGGGTGCTGCCCCGGGGCGACGCCGCCCGCGGTGAGCGCCACCTCGTCGCGTTCTGCGTGCCGGTGAGCCCCGGCGATCCGCTGGACGGCGCGCCGGCGGTGCTGCACGACGCCCTGGTGCCGTACCAGAGGCCGGCGGCGGTGGTGAGCGTGGACGCCTTCCCGATGACCGCGCAGGGCAAGCTCGACGAGCGGAGGCTGCTCGCCCTGGCGCCGCCGGCCGCGTCGCCGGCACCCGGGGGGCCGGGCGCGCCCCCGGACGGCGGCGTGCGCCCCCGGGACCTGGCCGATCCGGTGGAGCGCGCGGTGGCGGAGGCCTTCGCGTCGGTGCTGGAGCGCGATGCCGTCCCGGTCGGCGTGCCGTTCGTCCGGCTCGGCGGCACGTCGCTCGGCGCCGGACGGGTGTGCGCCCGGCTGTCGGCGCGGCTCTCCCGGCCCGTCCCCGTCGCCTGGCTCCACGAGCACCCCACCGTCACCGGCCTCGCCCGCAGGCTGGCCGCCGCACCGCCGCCGGCGCCCCCCGGCGAGACCGCCGATCCGGCCGGCATCCCACTGTCGGCCGTGCAACTGGCGCAGCTGACCAGGACGTTGCTCGATCCGGCGGACCGCACGGGGCACTGCCTGCTGACCTGGGTGGTGGAGGGCGAACTGGACCCGGCCGCGCTCCGGGCGGCCATCGCCGAGGCGCACCACCGGCACGAGGCACTGCGCGCGGCGTACGTCCTCGACCCCCGGCCCGTGGCCCGGCTCGTGGACATCGGCCCGCCGCCGCTGGAGGTCCTTCCCTCCCGGGCCTCCGCCGAGGACGCGCTGCGCACCGCCCGCACCGCGCTCGGCGACGGCCTCGCCCCCGAGGAGGGCGAGGTGTGGCGCACCGTCCTGGTCCCGGTCGGCGACGGCGGCCGGACGGCGGTGTTCGGCTGCGTGGTGCACCACGTCGCCTTCGACGGCTGGTCCGAGCGCGTCCTCGCGGACGACCTCGCCGCCGGCTACCGCACGGCGCGCGCCTCCGGGTCCGCCACGATCGGCCCCCGGCCGTCGCTGGCGGCGCTGCACGCCGTACGCCGGGAGCGCCTGCGGCAGTCCGGGGCGGCCGCCCACCGCGACCTCCTGCGGGCCGAACTGGCCGGCGTACCGGCGCTGCGGTGGCCGGCGGGCGCGCCGGCGGACGGTCCGGGAGAACCGGGCCGTGTCGAGGTGGCGGTGTCCCCCCAGGCCGTCGCCGGGGTGGACGCGGCAGCCGCCGAGGCGGGCGCCACCCGCTTCGCGGTCCTGCTGGCCCGGTGGGGCGCGAGCCTGGCGGAGGTCACCGGCCGGCGGGACTTCGCGGTCGGCGTACCGGTCGCCCAGCGTGACGCGCCGGAGCTGGAGCGGGCCGTCGGCTGCCACATCACGATGGTCTGCCCACGCCTGCGCGGTGCCGCGCTGGGCGGCGGAAGGGCGGCGGTGGAGGCGACGGCGCGGATCGCCGCGCGCGCGCTCGCCGCGCAGGAGGTGCCGTTCGCGGACGTCCTGGACGTGGCGGAGCCGCCGCCGGCCGGCCGGCCTCCGCTGTACCAGACGCTCTTCGCCTACCAGGACAACGCGCCGCCCGCGCTCGACCTCGCTCCCGCGCGGACCACCTTCGTACGGCAGCCGTACCTCGACCTGCCCCTCGAACTGCACGCCGAGCTCTGGCCCGAGCGGGACGGCGGGCTGCGCCTGGACGTGTCCCACCGGCCCGAGGCGGTGGCGGAGAGCACCGCCCGGGACGTCGCCAAGCTCTTCGCGGAGCGCCTGCACACCGACGCCTCAGGAGCCTCCTCATGACGACGACCACCGCGCCGCCCGCCCTGCTCACCGACCCCGCCCTGCTCACGGACCCGGCCACGCACGCGGAGGGCGACCCGCACACGGTGTGGGCGTGGATGCGCGCGCACGCCCCCGTCCACCGGCAACCCGCGACGGACCTGCCCGCCTTCTGGTCGCTGACCCGTCACGAGGACATCCGCGCCGTCTACCAGGACGGTGCCACGTTCAGCTCCACGCGGGGGGTGCTGCTGCGCAGGGCCGGCCTGGGAGACGACCCGGGCGGCGGCCTGGCCCTGGCGCTCACCGACGCGCCCCGTCACCGCAAGCTGCGCGGCCTCATGGCCGACTGGTTCAACACGCGTGCCGTGCGCGCGCTGGACGGCTACATCCGCGCGGCGACCCGCGCCGTCCTCGACCGCGCGTTCGCCCACGGCACCTGCGACTTCGCCACCGACATCGGCGGACGGCTGTCGCTGTCGGTCATCAGCCACATCATCGGTGTCCCCGAGCGGGATCACGAGGACCTGTACCGCTGGACCAACGAGGCGTTCGAGGCCCACACCTCGCTGCTGGCGCACCCCAGGATCGTGGAGTACTTCACCGAGCTGCTGTTCCAGCGGATGGAGGAGCCCACCGACGACCTGGTCAGCGCCCTGGTGCACGGCACGGTGGACGGCGAACTGCTCACCGAGGAGGAAGCCGTCCTCAACTGCGAGAACCTCATCGGGGCGACGGAGAACGGCCGTCTGGCGCTGATCGGCGGCATGCAGGCGTTCCTGGAGCACCCCGGTGAGTGGCGGCGACTGGCGGCCGACCGGAGCCTGCTGCCGGGGGCCGTCGAGGAGATCCTGCGGTGGACGTCCAGCGCCACGCACAGCATGCGCGTCGCGACGCGGCCGTGCGAGATCCGTGGCGAGCGGATCGAGGCGGGCGACCGGGTCGTGCTGTGGCTGCCGTCCGCCAACCGCGACGAGGGCGTCTTCGACGACCCGTACCGGTTCGACATCTCCCGCAGGCCCAACCGTCACATCGCCCTCGCCGCCGGTGAGCACTTCTGCATCGGCAGCACCCTCGCCCGGGCGGAGATGGGCGTGCTCTTCTCCGCGCTGCTCGACTCCACGAGCCGTATCGAGCAGGCCGGTCCGGTCCGGCGGCTGCGCTCCATCGCCGTCAACGGGCCGGAGCGGCTGCCCGTGCACCTCGTCCCGAGGTGACGGCCCGTGTCCCCACGCACCGCGTCCCCCTCCCCGTACCCCCCGACTCTCCTCAAGGAGCCGACCACATGACGGATCAGAAGGTGCTTCAGCTCGGCTGGCGGCGCGAGTCGCTGACGGCTCTGCGCGACCTCGGCGCCGACGTCACCTGCGTGCTGACCGCCGCCGACGACGAGAAGCGGGCGAGCCTCCTCGACGACGCCCACACGGTTCCCGTGCAGGACCCGGCGGACGCCGGGTCGGTGCTGGCCGGCCTGGAGCGGTACGGCCTGTCGGTCACGGACTTCGACGTGATCTGCGCGCCGGGCGAGAACCCGCTCCTCGCCGCCGCCGTGCTCGCGGGCGGGCGCGGGGCGATGGCCCCGCGGGACGCGCTGCTGCTGCGGGACAAGGACCTGCAGAAGAGGCGCGTCCGGGCGGCCGGCGTCCCCGTCGCGGACTCCCGGCCCGTCGTGCACGCCCGCGAGCTGGTCGGGTTCACCCGGCGGCGCGGCGTCCTCAAGCCGCTCGACGGCACGGGGACCGTCGGTGTGCTGGCCTGGCACGGCGAGGAGGAGCGCCTGGACCTGGCCCGGCGGCTGACCGAGGAGGGCACCCGCGGTCCGTGGCTCGCGGAGGAGTGGGTGGAGGGCTCGGAGGTCCACGTGGACGGCGTGGTGCGCGACGGCGAGGTGGTGTTCGTCTCCGTCGGCCGCTACCTGCAGAACGCCCTGGAGATCAGGGGCGGGGGCGTCTTCGCGTCCCGGGTGCTGCACCCGCTGGCGTACGACAAGCTGTACGCCCGCGCGCGGGACCTCGCACAGCGCGCCTCCACGGCGCTGCGGCACCGCGACGGCGTCTTCCACATGGAGGCGTTCGAGCAGGACGACCGGCTGGTCTTCGGTGAGTACGCCGGCCGCATCCCCGGCGGGGAGATCGCCGCCATGGTCCGCCACCAGCACGGGGTGGACCTCGACGTGGAATGGGCGCGGGCCCTGCTCGGCCTGGCACCGACCGCCACGCCCTCGGTCGCCCGGACGTGGTTCGGGTGGGTGTCCCTGTTCACCCCGGGGGGCGTGCTGGAGTCGTGTCCCGGCGAGGACGACGTGGCCCGGTGCGACGGCGTGCGGCAGGTGTCCCTGCGGGCCCGCCCCGGCGACCTTCGGCCCGACCCGGCGAAGGCGTCCAACGTCCCGGCCGCCCTGGCCGTCGTGGAGGGGGCGGACGAGGAGCAGGTGGTCCAGCGCATGCGGCGGATGGCGCGGTGGTTCCCGGAGGAGTCTGTGGTCCGGCCGGAGGGCGGGCCGGGCGCGGACACGGGCGCACGGCGCGGCGGGCTCACCCACCTCTCCGAGCCGCCCGATGTGGCACCGAGCTCCGGCTACACCCATGTGGTGTCCGGTCGCGGACGGCTGGCGGCCATCGCCGGCCAGATGGCGTTCGACACCGAGGGCGAACTGGTTGGACCGGGCGACCCGGTGGCCCAGGCGCGGCAGGTGTTCACCAACATGGAGCGCTGCCTCGCCGCGGCCGGCGCCACCTTCGACGACGTCGTCAAGCTCACCTACTACGTCACCGACATCGCGTTCGTGCCGGACGTCCTCGCCGTCCGCGACGAGTTCGTCGGTACCCGACGTCCCCCGGCGAGCACGGTGGTCCAGGTCGTCGCGCTCTACCGCCCCGACCTGCTGCTCGAGGTGGACGCGCTCGCCCTGACCGACACGGAGTGAGGAACGCCATGACCGTCACGACCACGCACACCGGGCCGGCGGACGCGCAGGCCGCGCCGCCGCCGTTCGACGCCGAACTGGCCGCCCCCCTGCGGCGGATCCTGGACGACCTGCCCACGCCCCTGACCCCGGAGCTGGTCGCGGACCGCCGCCGCCGGTCCCTGGCGGGCCGTCTGAGCGACGCGGAGATCCGCCGCGACGGCGCGTTCGAGACCGAGGAGCGCACCGTGCCCGGCCCGGCCGGGGCGCCCTCGATCACCCTGCTGATCTGCCGGCCCGCCGCCGCGGACGGCCCGGTCCCGGCGATCTACCACACCCACGGCGGCGGCATGGTGGCCGGCAGCCACCGCAGCACGGAGCTGGCCGGCGAGCTGAACCGGGCGCAGGAGCTGGGGCTGGCGGTCGTCTCCGTCGCGTACCGGCTCGCGCCGGAACATCCCGACCCCGCCCCGGTCGAGGACTGCTACGCCGGGTTGTGCTGGCTGGCCGCCCACGCGTCCGACGTGGGCGTGGATCCGGACCGGATCGTCCTGAGCGGCAACAGCGCGGGCGGGGCGCTCGCCGCCGGTCTGGCCCTGCTGGCCCGCGACCGCTCGGGTCCGCGCCCGGTCGGGCAGCACCTGCAGTTCCCGATGCTCGACGACCGGTGCGACTCCTTCTCCGCCCGCCAGATGGCCCGGGTGGGCCTGTGGGACGGACTGTCCAACCGGGCCGGCTGGACGGCTCTGCTGGGTGAGCGGCGCGGCACGCCGGAGGTGTCCCGCTACGCCGCTCCGGCCCGGGCCGAGGACCTGTCCGGTCTGCCGCCGGCGCTGGTCGAGGTCGGCTCCGTGGAGGCCCTGCGCGACGAGGGCGTCGCGTACGCGTCCCGGGTCTGGCGGGCCGGCGGCCAGGCCGAACTTCACGTCTGGTCGGGGGCGTTCCACAGCTTCGACGAGTGGGTTCCGGACGCGGTCGTCTCCCGCGCGGCGCACCAGGCACGCGTGGCCTGGCTGCGGCGGGTGCTGGCCCGATGAGCCGGCACCCGCGGGACCCCGCCCGCGACCCGGCCGGAGGGGCCGTGGAGGCGGCGTCCGCGCCCCGGCTCCTGATCGTCGGCGGGGCGAACCCGCTGCCGTCGAGCCTCGACATCGTCGGGCAGGCGCTGGACCAGGCCGCGGCCCGGGGCATGCGCACCCATACGACGCACCGGGCGGAGATGCTGGCCCGCACCCGCCCGGTGACCCGCCTCGCCGGTGAGGTGTCCGCGGTGGATCCGGACAGTCCCGAGGAGACGCTGCGGTGGATCGCCGGACGCGTGACCGGGGGCGAGGGGTTCGACGTGGTCCTCGGGCTGCGGGACAGTGTCCAGGTCGCGACGGCGCTGGCCGCCGAGGCGGCCGGCGCACCGGGCAACCCCCCGGAGGTGGTGCACCGGGTGCGGAACAAGGATGCCTGCCGGGCCGCCCTGGCCGCGGCGGGCTTCCGCCAGCCGGCGGTCCGCCGGTGCACCTCGGCGGCGCAGGCCGCGGCGTTCCTGCGGGAGTCGGCCGGGCCCTGGGTCGTCAAGCCGCCGGACGGCTCGGGCAGCGTCGGCGTGCGCAAGGTGACCGGGCCCGGTGACCTGCCCGCGGCGCTCGCCGGACTGCCGGACCCGGACGTGTTCCTGGTGGAGGAGTTCGTCGACGGAGCGGAGTTCAGCGCGGAGGGCGTGTTCGTCGGCGGCAGGCCGATGGTGCTGGCGGTGACGGCCAAGGAGACGCTGCCGCCCCCGCACTTCGTGGAGGTCGGTCACGTACTCCCCGCCGATCTTCCCGAGGAGCTCCTGCTCGACGTCGAACAGCAGGTCGCGCGGGCCCTCACCGTGCTGGGCCTGCGCTTCGGGGTCTTCCACGTGGAGCTGTGGCTCACGCGGGAGGGGGTGGTGCTCGGCGAGGTGCATCCCCGCCCGGGCGGGGACTGGCTGCACCGGCTGATGTCGTACGCGATGCCCGGTCTCGAACTGTTCGGCCTCCTGTACGACGACGTGCTCGGACGTCCGGTGGAGCGGCCGGCGGCCACCCGCGCGGCGGCGGTGCGGTTCCTGGCGCCGCCGCCGGGCCGGATCACCGCCGTCCGCGGGTGGGAGGGGGTCCTCGCCCATCCGGCCGTGCTGCACGCCGAACTGACCTCGGGGCCGGGCACACGGGTGGCGCCCGTCCGGGAGTCCGGCGACCGCGCGGGGTACGTCGTGGTCGGCGCGCCGACGCCGGCCGGGGCCCGCGAGCTGGCGCGGCGGCTGGCGGAGTCGGTCGAGTTCGTCGTGGAGGACGTGGCGGAGCCGGCCGGGGAGGTCGCCGTGGGCCGGTGAGCCGCCCTGCCCGTACGGCGAGGGCCCGGTCCGCACGGACCGGGCCCTCGCCGTACGGGGCGGCCGGGAGTCAGGCGACCGCGGCGTCGTCCCGGCCGGCCCTCTCCAGTGCCTCGGCGAGGACCCGCCAGATCTCGGCGGCGAGGTCCATGTTCGACGCGCGGTGGGCTTCCTCCCCGAGGCGCTTGAGCCGGGCGAGTCCGCGTTCGCGGTCGCCCTCCGCGATGAGCAGCAGGCTGTCGAGGGTCTGGAGCCTGACCCGGTCCCGGTAGCCGAGGACCATCGCGTCGACGTCCAGCTGGTCGAGGGCGGTCCGGGCGTCGCCGGGGCGGCCCTCCTCGAAGGCGAGGTGCGCCTGCAGCGCCAGCAGTTCCTGCTGCTGGAGGGGCGTCCCGACGAGCACGAGCGCCGCCTGCGCCTCGGCCAGGCACGCCCGGGCGGCCTCGGTGAGGGGCGGCCTGGCCTGGAGGTACAGGGAAGCCGCCGCGAGGCGCAGCCGCGCCCACAGCACGGGGTCGTCGCGGCTGTCCAGGACGCTCATGGCCCGCTGGATGTACGCCCGGGCGTCCTCGTCCTCGCCCTGCCGGGAGCGGACGGTGGCGGCCGACCACAGGGCCTCGGCGCGGGGGACCTCCGGCCGGTCTGCCATGAGCCGCACCAGCTCGTCGACGTGGGAGCGGGCGTCGGGAAGGCGGCCGGCCTCCGCCTCGACGGAGACGAGGGTCTGCAGCGCCTTCCCGGTGTCCGCCACGGAGAGATCCGCCAGCTTCGCCACCTGGTAGGCGCTGAGGGCCAGTTCCAGGGCCTGCGGGAGCAGCCCCTCCGAGCGCAGGCAGTGGGCGAGGCGCGTGCGTGACCGGCACTGCAGCTCGGGGAGGGCGAGACCTTCGGCGATCTGCGCCAGCTCTTCGAGGCAGGCCCGCTCCTCGGCGCGCTGACCGCGCCGGTGCCGGAACTCGGCGATGAGCCACAGGGCGTGCCAGCGGAGCAGCGGGTCCTCGTCCGGGGCCGAGGCCAGGACGTCGACGAGGTGCTCGACGGCCTCCTCGCCGTCGGTGGACGCGGCGATGCTCACCGCGCGGCTGAGGGAGCTGCTGCTGGGTGGGGCGAAGAAGGCGGAGCGGTCGACCCCGAGGCGCTGGGCGAGGTATGTGATCACGCGCTCGGTGGGCTGCCGGGCGCCGGACTCCAGGCGGGACAGGTATCCCGTGGAGATCTCCTCGCCGGCCAGCGCGGCCTGGGACAGTCCCCGCTGCTGTCTCAGGGCTCTGAGACGGAAGCCGAAGGGCGTCTCTTCTGCCATGGCGGCCCCGCAATCGTCAACTCGGTGTGCGCCGGCGGTCCGTGGCGCGCAGGTCAGGATGCCTGCATGGTAAGGCAACGTGACAGCCCAGGCAATGACAGGACTGTGCCACATATTTGCCGAACACCACTGGGTTAAGCGGGAGATTTGGCAACAAAAGTCAAAAAAGCTTGCCAGCGGGTACTCGGCGCCCTAGATTCGTGGCCACGCCGAGCGCGACGCACACGTCTCGGCACTTCCATCGGACAACCCTCCCTCCCACATCGACCCGCACGGGGGCTTTGTCATGCGCATGCAGTTAGTAACGACCGCCGGTTTCCTTGTAACCAGCCTGGGCGTCTTCATGCTCGGCGCGGCGAACGACATCGACTGGCCGGTCCAGGGCGGTCCCGCCGGCAGTCTCACGGCGGTGGCCGGCGACATCGACTGGCCGACGCCACGACCCGGCGGGCCCGCTCTCCTGGGCGGGCGGGACGGCGTCGACCGGTATTGACCACGGCCGGCGGACGGCGGCCCGGCCGTCGGCCACCGGGCGCACCCGGCCCGAGCAGACACGCCCCGGCGGACCACCCACCCGCCGGGGCGCCCAGCTGTCGGGCGCCCATCACCGCGTTTCGCCGAAAATCCACCGACCAATCACTTGACCAATATTGCCAAACATCCTTCATATCTGTCACAATCGCCCGGGAGCTCCCACGCACGTGACCGGTGCACCTCGCAGGTGCCGACGAGCCTCCGAGGTCCAGATGCTGGAACAGCCGTATTTCGGGCAACGCCTCAAGGCGCTTCGGGTGGAGCGGGGACTGTCCCAGGCGACGCTCGCCGGGGGGTCGATGTCGCCCGGCTATCTGTCCCGGCTGGAGTCCGGGGCCCGGCCGCCGACCGTCAGGATCGTCACGTATCTGGCCGGCCGGCTCGGGGTCCCCGTGTCGCACTTCGCGGCGCGGCGGGGGGCGTCGCTGGCCGAGCTGCTGGCGTCCGTCGCCTCGGCGGCCGAGGAGCGCCCGGCCGAGGAGGTGGCCGAGGCGCTGACCGAGGCCCTGCGGACCGACGACGGGCAGGCCCCCGCACTGCGCTGGCAGGCACTGTGGCTCCTGGTGCGGACACGCGGGGCGCAGGGGCGGCACGGCGACGAGTACGCCCTGCTCACCGAACTGGCGGAGCTGGCGGGTGAACTGGCCCTGCCGGAGCTGCGCGCCAGGGTGTGCGCCCGGCTCTCCCGCTGCGCGCTCACCCTGGGCGACACCGCCGCGGCGCGCGGGCACGCCGGCGAGGCCGTCGCGCTGGCCGCCGGCCTGCCCGCAGGGGACCGCGTCACCGCCCTGCAGGCGCTGGTGTCCGCCGAGGCGGAGTCGGGAAGGCTGGCCGAGGCCCGGGGGCACGCCGAGCAGATGTGTGAGCTCACCGAGGAACGCGGCGGCGCGGCGTACACCAAGGCGCTGTGGGCCACGGCCGCCGTCTGCATCCGGCAGGGCGCCCACCGAGAGGCGCGCGACCTGCTGGAGCGGGCGCTGCGGACTCTGGACAGCCGCGAGGACCTCGTCCTGTGGATGCGGCTGCGATTCGCGGCGGCCTCGCTGTTGCTGCAGATCACGCCGCAGCCCACCACGCGGGCGCGGGCCCTGCTCGACGAGACCGGGCCGGCCCTCGAACTGGTCGGCACCGAGCGGCACCGGCACGAGGTGCTGTCGATCCGGGCCCACCTGGCCTTCGCCGAGGGCCGGCCGGACGAGGCCAGGGCCCTGTGCGCCGAGGTGGAGCGCACGGGCGCGCGGCTCTCCTTCCGCGACCACATCCGGTTGCAGGCACTGCGCGGCAGGCTGGACATCCTCGACGGCCGCACGGAGTCGGGCGTACGGCGGATGAGGGAGCTCGCCGCGCGGGCGCACGAGGCGCGCAACGTCGACCTGGCCGCCGAGACATGGCGTGGACTGGCCGAGACACTGGCGGGCCTGCGCGGCGGGGAAGGCGTCGCCGCCCCCCGGGAGGCGGCGACCTGACCGCACGGCGCGCCGGCACGCGGAGCGTCGGGCTCGCCCGCCACCCCGCCCCGGCGGGGGCGCCCGAGGTGATGCCCGGGAAATCCCCAACACCACGATTAGGCAGGAAAACTGACGGTATGATGGACATCATGGACTCTGTGCGAGTGCGACTGATGCGCGAGGAAGACCTCCGGCCGGCGGAGCGGGCGTCGGCGGTGACCTTCTACGAGGCCGACCGGCAGAGCAGAAGGGTCAGCGAGCCCGAGATCGAACCGCGTTCGGCGGCACAGTCGGAACAGTGGATCGAGCGCATGGGCCACTTCCTGGCACAGGACCCGGAAGGCTGCTGGGTGGCGGTGGACCAGGACGAGGAAATCGTCGGGTTCGCGATCTCGCAGAACCGCGGGAAGCTCTGGTACCTGGCCACGTACGGCGTTCTCACCGGACAGCAGGGCAAGGGCGTCGGGAAGCGGCTGATGGACGCCGTCCTGGCGCACGCGGACGGCCGCCGGGGCATGTTCTCCTCCACCGTCCACCCCGGGGCGACCCGGCGCTACCGGCTGGCGGGCTTCACGCTCCACCCGCAGATGCGCATGGTCGGCACCGTCGACCGGTCCACCCTTCCCACCGTCGAGGGCCTGCGGGACGGCAAGGAGTCCGACTTCGAGTGGATGGACCGGCTGGACGAGGAGATCCGCGGCGCCGGCCACGGGCCGGACCACGCGTACATGCTGCGCACCCTGCGGCTCGTCGTCTCGCGCGACGTGAAGGACAGGCCGGGGTACGCGTACGTCGACGGCCGGGGACGGGCGGCGCTCCTCGCCGCGGCCGACGAGGACACCGCGCAGCGACTGTTGTGGGAGGCGCTGGCGTCCTCCCGGGGAGACACCCTGGTCAACTGCATCACCACGGCCAACCACTGGGCCGTCGACGTCGGCCTCGCGGCCCGCCTGGACATCGGCCAGGAAGGCTATCTCGCGGTCCGCGGCATGACCGACCCCGCGCCCTACCTGGCCAGCGGGCACTTCCTCTGACCCCGGCCCTTCGCGGGCCCCGGATCCCGTCCGGCGACGGGGGGGGAGAGGGGGAGCATCACCACCCCCTCCCCCACGGAACGGCGTCAAACGCCCTTGCCATCCTCCACCCGCTCCAACACACCCACTCCCCTTCGCGATATG
>NZ_JBWKJV010000026.1:58048-88605 GCF_056432045.1 Streptomyces sp. NPDC045701
TCCCCTTCCTTTCCAGGCGGCCCCTTCTTTCCCCCCTCCCCCTTTTCTCCCCCCCCCCCCCCCCTCCCCACCCCCCCCCCTCCCTCCCCCCCCCCCCCCCCCCCGCGTCGTGCGTCCGGCGCGTCCGTCGTCCGGCGCCTCCGTCGTCCAGCCCTTCCGTCGTGCCGCCGTGTCGTCGTCCCGCCGTGCCGCCGTGCCGCCCCGTGCCGCCGGTGGCCCTTCCTCCCTGCCCCCGGGCCTCGTCGCCGGTCGGCAGGACCCTCCCCCGCGCGCCCGCCCCGGGCCCGCTCCCTCCACCCTGTGCCACCACCATTGCCCCGTTTGGCAAATTGTGGCAACGTAGGCGGTGCCTCAAGGCGAAACCGGTATCGGTCCGTGTGGCAGCCCGGCGTGGAGGATCCCCCGCGCGCGGATGCGGCGGCACGTGCGACCCCGCGGTACCCACCGCTAGACAGACCAGGAAGGTTGAAGCGCGTGAGTGATGTCATCACCCCCTTGAACGCCACCAGGGTCGAGGTCAGGCAGGTCGCCGGCAACATCGGCGCCGAGATCGTCGGCGTGGACGCCGCCGGCCCCCTGACCGACTCGGTGATCGCCGAGCTCAGGGAAGCACTGCTCACCCACAAGGTGATCTTTCTGCGCGGTCAGTCCCTCGACTACGACAGTTTCGTCTCCTTCGGCCGCAGGTTCGGCGAGCTGACCCTCGGACACCCCATCTACGGCGGTCCGGAAGGCCGTCCGCACCTGCGCGACGTGGACTCCCGGGGCGACGGGACCCGAGCCAACCACTGGCACGCCGACTTCACGTACATGGAGAAGCCCCCCGCGTTCGCCTTCCTGCACAACAAGGTGTGCCCCCCGGTCGGCGGCGACACGATGTGGGCCAACACCGCGGCGGCTTACCGGGACCTGCCCGATGGGCTCCGCGCCCTGGCCGACGGGCTGCGGGTGCTGCACTGCAACGACTCGGACTTCACCGACGCGACGTACACCGGCACCTCCCGGAGGAACTACCTCCAGCACGTCTTCGCCGCCGAACACCCGGCGGTCCGGGTGCACCCCGAGACGGGCGAGCGCTCGCTGATGCTGGGCGGCTTCGCCCGGAGCGTGGACGGGTACGGCCCGCAGGCCGGCCGGGACCTGCTCCGCGTCCTTCAGGAGTACGCCACCAAACCGGAGAACACCGTCCGGTGGCGCTGGCAGGTCGGTGACCTCGCCATCTGGGACAACCAGTCGACGCTGCACTACGCGATCCACGACTACGGCGACCAGCACCGCCGCGGGGCGCGCATCACGGTCGCCGGGACCCACACGGTCGGCGTCGACGGCCGCCCCGGGATCGTCGTGCAGGGTGACACGGCCGCGTTCAACAGCGGCGCCACCGCCATGTGACGTCCTGGCCGCGAGTGCCGGCCGGACGGCACTCGCGGCCGCGCCCGCACACGGCACGTGCCCAGGCCCCCGGCCGCACGGTGCCCGGCACGTCGGCGCGTACGGCGGGAACGCCGGTGGCGAACCGCCCTGCGGAACAGACCGACTTATTCGCAGCTCCTGCCGCCCGAGGGGAAGGCCATCGCGGTGAAACCACGCGTGCTCGTCATCGGAGAGAAGAAGGCCCTGGTCGACACCGCGGCCGGGCTGGGGGCCGAGGTCTGGTGGGCCCAGCGTCCCGAGGACGCCCCCGCCGGCGCGGCGACGGGGACCGACCTGACGCTGCTGACCGACTACACCGACGACGGGTTCGTCGAGCTCGTCGCCGGCTTCCACCGCGTCCGGCCGTTCGCGGCCGTCGCCGCCATCTCGGAGAACGCGCTGCTCCCGGCGGCGGCCATCAACGACCGGCTGGGCCTGCGCGGCGCCTCCCTCGACGCGGTGCGGGTCCTCACGGACAAGTGGGCGATGCGCCGGCGGCTCGCCGAGCACGGGGTGAGCCCGGTGGTCGCCGCCCTCGGCTCGACCGCCGCCGACCTGCGCGCCTTCGGAACGGACAACGGCTACCCGTTCATCGCCAAGCCGGTCGCCGCCATGGGCAGTTACGGCGTCACCCTCGTCACCGGCCCGGAACGCACGGACGAGGCGGCCGAGCGGTTCCTCCGCTCCGGGGCGACGGCGTTCCTGATGGAGGAGTACCTGGACGGCCCGGAGATCAGCGTCGAGGCGTTCTCCTTCACCGGCCGCCACGTCGTCCTCGCGCTGACCGACAAACTCGTCGGCGCCGGTTTCGTGGAGGCCGGCCACGCGGTGCCGGCCGAGCGGGACGAGACGACCACGGCCGAGGTCGTCGACCTCGTCAGCCGCTTCCTGGACGCGGTGGGCCTGACCGACGGGCCGTCGCACGTCGAGGTCAAGCTCACCCCGCGCGGCCCTCGTGTCGTCGAGGGGCACGCCAGGCGTGGCGGCGACCGCATCAACGACCTCGTCCGCCTCGTCCACGACATCGACATGGAGGAACTCACCATGGCGTGGGCCATGGGCCGGGCGGAACCCCTCACCGAGCGCCCGGCGGCCAAGGGCGGCGCGGCGATCCGGTTCGTCTCCGCCGCGCAGGGCAGGGTCGTCGCGGTGGACGGGGCCGAGCGGGTACGCGGCGAGCCCGGCGTCTTCGACGTGCACACCGCCTACGCCGCGGGCGAGCGGATCGGCCCCACCCGCTGGTCCCTCGACCGCCCGGGCTACGTCATCGCCACCGGTGACACCCCGGCGGAGGCGGCGGACACCGCCGCGGCCCACGCCGCGCGCATCGTGTTCACGGTCGACTCGTCCCCCGAGACCGTCGAGGAACTCCGCCGGGCCGACGCGACCGAGGACCGGGCCCTCAGCCGCGAGCTCGACCTGGCCCGCCACGTCGGCTACGACCGCGCCGACTGACCGCGCCGCCACCCGCGCCGGCCCCGGTACGCCCGCGCCGCTGCCCACCCTGCCCCCGGCCCCGTACCGCCCTCCCGCGCGCACGGCCGCCCACCCGGCCCGTACCCCCGTCCGCACCGTCGCCCACCCCGGCCCCGGTACCGCCCGCGCCGCCACCCGGCCCGGTCCCGTCCGTCCAGCCGCCCGCTCCACACCCCAGGGGGCCCGCCCATGACCGTCACGCCGCCCGAGACCGGCATCCGAGAACCGGTGCTGCGCTGGACCCTCGGCGCCAACTACCTGCTGTGCAGCTTCGGCCGCTTCTCGCTCGTACCCGTGCTGGCCATCATGCTGGCCCGCCAGACGGGTGGGGCCGGCTGGGTCACCTCCGGGCTGGGCCTGTTCGGCTTCATCGTGTTCGCGGGTCTCTCGGCGCTGCTGGTCAGCCGGTGGCTGCCGAAGTTCTCGTACATGACGTCGATGAGCGCCGGCACCCTCTGCTCGGCGGTCGGCTTCGGGCTGCTGGCGTACACCCACGACCCGGTGCTCACGCTCGTCCTGCTGTTCCTCGCGGGCTTCGGCATCAGCGTCAACGCCGTCCTGGCCCGGGTGCTCGTGGCGGAGAGCGTGGCGAGCGAGACCGGGCGCAACAACATCTTCTCGATGCAGCAGATCGCCACCAACGCGGCGGCCGCGCTGGGACCGTTCCTCGCGGGCGCCCTGTACGTCTCCGGGAACGCCGCACCGCTCCTCGCGTTCGTCTGCGTCGCCTATCTGCTGGCCGGGGTGGCCCTGTTCATCGGCCTGCCGAGGCGGCTGCGCCCGCCCCGGGGACCGCGCACCGAGGGTGGCCTCGCCGCCGGGCTGCGTCTCCTGCGCGATCCGGAGTGCCGGCGGGCCAGCGTGGTGACCGCCTTCGGGGCCTTCGTGTACGGCCAGTTCTACTCGGCGTTCGCCCTGCTCGTCGCGCTGGCCATCGATTCGACGCTGCTGCGCGGTGTGCTGCTGGGCGGGCCGCCGGTGGCGATCGTGGTCCTCCAGGCCGGCGTCACCGCGGTGGTCAACCGCTCGCTGCGCGCCGGGGTGCCCCCTCTCACCCTGCTCGTCCGGGCGGTGCTCGTGTTCGGCAGTGCCCTGTTCCTGCTGGGGACGGGTCTGCCGATCGTCGTCGGCTCGGTGCTGGCCATGACGATCTGGGCGTTCGCCGAGATGCTGTTCACCCCGGTGGTGAGCATCG
Organism: Streptomyces sp. NPDC045701; assembly: GCF_056432045.1. Lineage (NCBI taxonomy): Bacteria > Bacillati > Actinomycetota > Actinomycetes > Kitasatosporales > Streptomycetaceae > Streptomyces > Streptomyces sp. NPDC045701. The sequence continues at coordinate 62,133 of NZ_JBWKJV010000026.1, forward strand.
CGTTCACCAGGATCACCAGCGTGTCCCGCCTGGCCGCGTCCAACCTCCAGGGCGTCGCCTGGACCACGGGCGAGGCGCTCGGATCGCTCTGTGGCGGCGCGGTGTTCCTGCTGTGTCACCGGCACGGCGCGGGCAGCGCGTACTGGCTGGTCCTGGCCTCCGCCACGATCCTCGGCATGCTCCCGTACCTGAGGTCCCGCCGCACGCCGTCCCCCGTCGCGCCGGACACCGCGGCCAGCCCCACGCGGTGACCGGCACCGGGCGGGCGGTCAGGGAGTCGCCGTCGAGACGACGTACACCCGCGGGGCCGCCGGGTCGGTGAGGTCGACGGTGATGTCGCGGGTGGGGCGCGGGTCCTTCTGGCGGTGCGTGGTGGCGGACCAGTCGCGGCCGGCCGGGAACGTCCAGCCCACGGTGCGGGCGTCGCGCTCGCCGATGGTGACGTCCGCGGCGTCGAGCGCGGCGCGGCTGGTGCCCACGTCGTTCAGGAAGTCGTCCAGCCCCGTCCCGGTGGTGGTGAACTCGACGTACAGCCTGCTGGTCTTCCAGTTGCTCGTCTCGAAGTACGCGACCTCGGTGGAGCCGGCCGGGATGGGCACCTCGAAGACGCGGCGCTTCATCCTGGACGGCCAGCTGTCCCGGAGGCCGGTGACGGAGGACTCGACCTCCTTGTCGCGGCCACTGGCGCGGCTCTGCTGGGCGGAGATCACCAGGTAGCCGGCCGGGATGCCGATGAGCAGCACGATGACGACGGCGGTCAGGACCCGGCGGCGGATCATGCGCCGCCGCTCCTCCGGGGACGCGGGCTGGTTCAGCACGGACGTGACGGACATGGCTACGGTTCCTGGGGGGGTCGGGTGCTGCGGCCGGTGACACCGCCGTTGCGGATGGCCTGGGCGTACCGCTCGTACTTCTCGTAGCGCTCCAGCCGGCGGCGGTTGGCGCGGCGGAAGCGGCGCGCGACGAGCCGGGCGAGGTCGGCGGCGCCGACCATGCCGGCCTCCGGGCCGAGCTGCGCCTTGGCGATGCGGGCCTCGGGGCGGTAGCCGCGGCCGGTGAGGTGGCGGCGGAAGGCGTCCCGGGCGGGGCCGATGAGCAGGTCGTCGGCGGCGCTGACGCCCCCGCCGACGACGAAGCAGGACGGGTCGAGGGCGGCGGCCAGGTTGGCGATGCCGACGCCGAGCCATTGGCCGATGTCCTGGAACAGCTCGATGCACATCGCGTCGCCCTCGCGGGCGAGCTCGGTGATCAGCGGGCCGGTGATGTCGGGTACGGAGCCCTTGACGCGCTCGATGATGTTGTACGCGACCGGTGAGTCGGCCGCCGCCAGCTCGCGGGCCTCCCGGACGAGGGCGTTGCCGGAGCTGTACTGCTCCCAGCAGCCGCGGTTGCCGCACGGGCAGCGGTGGCCGCCGGGCACCACCTGCATATGGCCGAACTCGCCGGCCACCCCGTACTTGCCCCGCTTGACCTGCCCGTCCTCCAGGATGGCGCCGCCGATCCCGGTACCGAGCGTGATCATCACGAGGTGGTCCTCGCCGCGGCCGGCGCCGAACCGCCACTCGGCCCAGGCTGCGGTGTTGGCGTCGTTGTCGACCATGACGGGCACGGCGAGCCGGGCCTGGAGCGAGTCGCGCAGCGGCTCGTTGCGCCAGGCCAGGTGGGGGGCGAACAGCACGCGGCTGCGGTCGGCGTCGACCCAGCCGGCGGCGCCGATGCCCACGGCGTGCACGTCGTGCCGGTCGGAGAGGTCCAGCACCAGTTCGGTGATGGTGTCCTCGACGACCTTGGCGCTCTTGGACTTGTCGGGCGTCTCGGTCTTGATCTGTTCCAGGATCCGGCCGTCGGCGTCGACGACGCCCGCCATCACCTTCGTACCGCCGATGTCGATGCCGACGGTGGGGACGCGCGGCGCGGTCAGGTGCGAGCGGCGCTCGCGGGCCGACACGGTCCGCAGGACGGTGGCGCGGGCGGAGCCCCGGTGGGGGAAGTCGCGGTACGTGCTCACGAGTCCTGTCGTCCCTGGTGGTGGGGGCCGGGAGGTGGGGAGCCCGGCGGCGGACGGCGCCCGCCGCCCTCGATTCTGCCAGGTACGTGGCCGGGGGGCGGCGGTGCGCGGTGGTCAGCCGGCCTCGGCCGGCGGCACGTCGTGGCCGGCCACCCGGGTCGGGGCGGGGGCGCGGCTCAGCTCGTGCCGGAGGTCCTCCAGCTCGCTGCCGCCCGCCATCTGGCGGGTGAGTTCGTCGAGCGTGACGGACTCCTTGGTGTGGCTCGCCGCCATCACTCCGCGCTTCAGCAGCACGAACCGGTCACCCACCAGGTACGCGTGGTGCGGGTTGTGCGTGATCAACACCACCCCGAGGCCGGCGTCACGGGCGGCCGCCACGTACTTCAGCACCACCCCGGACTGCTTGACGCCGAGGGCGGCGGTCGGCTCGTCGAGGACGAGGACCTTGGCGCCGAAGTACACCGCGCGGGCGATCGCCACGCACTGGCGCTCGCCGCCCGAGAGGGTGCCGATCGGCTGGTCGACGTCGCGCAGGTCGATGCCCATGCGCAGCAGCTCGGCCCGGGTCGTCTCGCGCATGAGGCCGACGTCGAGGCGCTTGAAGGGGCCGGCGCCCCTGGTGGGCTCGGAGCCGAGGAAGAAGTTCCGCCAGACCGGCATGAGCGGTACGACGGCCAGGTCCTGGTAGACGGTGGCGATGCCCCGGTCCAGGGCTTCGCGCGGCGAGGAGAGGCCGGCTTCCTCACCGTCGATGCGCAGGGTGCCGCCGTCGTGGGAGTGCAGCCCGGAGATGATCTTGATGAGGGTCGACTTGCCGGCGCCGTTGTCGCCCAGGACGCAGGTGATCTCGCCCGCGTGGACCTCCAGGGAGACGCCTTCGAGGGCGCGGATGTTGCCGTAGTACTTGCTGACGTCGTCGAGCTCCACCAGTGCGGTCACTTGGTCGCCTCCGCGCGCTTGCGGACCCAGGCGTTGAGCAGGGTCGCGAGAAGGAGCATCGCTCCGAGGAAGAACTTGAACCAGTCCGGGTTCCACTCGGCGTACACGATGCCCTTGCTGGTCATGCCGAAGATGAACGCGCCGACCGCCGAGCCGATGGCGGAGCCGTATCCGCCGGTGATCAGGCAGCCGCCGATGACGGCGGCGATGATGTAGATCAGTTCGTTGCCGACGCCCTCGCCGGACTGGACGACGTCGAACGAGAAGAGCAGGTGCTGTCCGGACACCCAGGCGCAGAAGGCGACGCCCGCGTAGAGGCCGATCTTCGTGGCGCGGACCGGGACGCCCACCGCGCGGGCGGCGTCCGCCCCGCCGCCCACCGCGAAGATCCAGTTGCCGAAGCGGGTGCGCAGCAGGATCCAGGTGGCGACGGCCACCAGGCCGAACCACCACAGGATGGTCACCTTGACGTCGAGGCCGCCCAGGGAGAACTGGGAGGCGAACAGCGTCCGGGCCGAGGAGAAGCCCTCCATGTCGGCGATGGTCTTCGTCGACACGGTGCCGCTGATCAGCTTGGTGAGGCCCAGGTTCAGGCCGGTCAGCATCAGGAACGTACCGAGCGTGATGATGAAGCTCGGCAGCTTGGTCCGGGTGAGCATGACGCCGTTGAAGACGCCGACGGCGAGGGTGACCAGGAGCGACACCAGGACGCCGACCCAGACGTTCGCGGTCATCTGGTAGCTGAACATCGAGGAGATCAGCGCGGAGCTGGTCACCAGGACGCCGGCCGACAGGTCGAACTCGCCGCCGATCATGAGCAGCGCGACGGGTACGGCCATGATGCCGATCGTCGAGGCGGCGTAGAGGACCGTGCCGAAGCTGGACGCCCGGAGGAAGCTGTCGGCGACGATCGAGAAGAAGAGGAAGACGGCGACGGCCCCGACGACCGAGCCCAGCTCGGGGCGGCCGAGGAGGGCGCGCAGCGGGGAGGTGCGCAGCAGGCGCTCGTCGGCGGGGGCGCCGTCCTTCACGGGCGGTGCGGTCGCGGTCATCGGGTTCCTCGCTCCGTGAATTCCGCCAGCGCGGCGGCGTCCTTCTCGGTGATGATCTGCGGTCCGGTCAGCACCGGCCGGCCGCCGCCGAGGACGTCGGCGTTGTACCGGTAGAGCCACAGCAGGTCCACCGCCTCGTAGCCCTGGAGGTAGGGCTGCTGGTCGACGGCGAAGCCGAGCTGCTTGCTCTTCAGACCGGCGGCGACCTTGGCGTTGAGGTCGAAGGTGTCGATCTCGGCGGCGGACCCGGCGCTCTTCTTCGCCTGGACGGCGGCGTCGGCGAAGGGCGCGCCGAGGGTGACGACGGCGTCGATCGAGGGGTCGGTCTGGAGCTTGGCCTCGATGGAGGCCTGGACGTCGGGCATGTTGGTGCCGTCGACGTACAGGTTCTGGAGGGTGCCGCCGAAGGTCTTCCCCACCCCGGCGCAGCGCTGCTCGTGGCCGACGTTGCCCTGCTCGTGCAGGACGCACAGCGCCTTCTTCCGGCCGCGCTGGTCCAGCTCGTCGCCGACGGCCTCGCCGGCCACGCCCTCGTCCTGCCCGATGTGGGCGAGGGCGCCGAACCCCTTGGACTGCGCGGAGCCGGAGTTGACGGTGATCACCGGGATGCCGGCCTTCACGGCGCGGGCGACGGCCGCCTTCATGGCGTCGGGCTTGGCGAGGGTGACGATGAGCCCGTCGACCTTCTTGTCGATGTACGAGTCCACCAGCTGTGCCTGCTGCTGGCCCTCGTCGCTGTGGGCGTACAGGAAGTTGATGTTGTCCTTGACGGCCGCCTGCTTGGCGCCGTTCTGGACGATGTCCCAGAAGGTGTCGCCGTCGCCGGAGTGGGTGACCATGGCGATGGTCCACTTGGGGGTGTTCACCGCGGACCGGCCTTCGGCGGCGGCCGCCCTGCGGGCGTCCTCGGCGCGTTTCCCGCCGGTCGCGCTGCATCCCGTCGCGGCTGCCGCGAGGGATACTCCGAGGACCGTCACCAGCACCGCGCGGAGCGCGCGTACTCCTGTCCGAACCGTTGCCACGACGCTGCGCCCCTCTTGGTGTGCCTGGTGTGCCTGCTGTGCTTTCTGTCGTACGACTGGCCAAGTATGGGTCATGGTGATGTGCCCGGATTTCATCGGGTACCGCGGGCGGTCGGTTCCTCCAGGACCGGTACGTCCCTCCTGCGCCCGGTGGCGGCCGGTCCGCCGGGGGAGCCGCCGGCGCCGTCGGAGCTCGGGTTCTCGCGGGCCCTGCCGCCCGAGCCGCCGCACCCGGCGGTGACGGTGAGCGCGACTGCGGCCGGCGGGGCCGCTGCCGCCGTGCGGGTGGTACGCATGCGTGGTCCGCCTTGTCTCCCCGGCGCCGCCCGATTGCGGCTGGGTGCGTTTCTACGGGGGTGGGGCGGGCCCGTCAATACTTTGTCCGTACATTCTTACGCGCCGGGGGCGGCGCGTTCACGGACGGCTGGTTCGCCGGCGTCAGGGCCGTACCAGCAGCTGGAACTCGAAGGCGTACCGCGACGCCCGGTAGACGTGCGAGCCGAACTCCACCGCCCGCCCGGTGTCGTCGAAGGTGGTCCGCTCCATGGTCAGCAGCGGGGCGCCCTTCTCCTCCGTCAGCAGCTCCGCCTCCAGGTCCGTGGCGGCCCGCGCCCCGATCTTCTGGCGGGCGCTGTGCAGGGTGATCCCCGCGCCGCGCATCATCCGGTACAGGCCGGTGCCCTCCAGCAGTTCGGTGTCCAGGTCGAGCAGGCCGAGCGGCAGGTGGTTGCGCAGCCGCGCCACCGGCTCGTCGTGGGCGAACCGGAGCCGCTCCACGTACCGGACCTCGGTGCCCTCCGGTACGCCGAGGGCGGCGGCGACCTCGGCGGAGGCCGGCTCGACGCGGTTGGTCAGCACGGCGGTGGCCGGGCGCTGGCCGGCGGCCTCCAGGTCGTCGTAGAGGCTGCTGAGCTCCAGTGGACGCCTGACCTGGCTGTGCACCACCTGGGTGCCGACGCCGCGCCGGCGCACCAGCAGGCCCTTCTCGACGAGGGCCTGGATGGCCTGGCGGACGGTGGGCCGGGACAGGCCGAGCCGTCCGGCCAGCTCGATCTCGTTGCCGAGGAGACTGCCCGGGGTGAGCGCCCCGCGCTCGATGGCGGCCTCCAGCTGCTGGGAGAGCTGGAAGTAGAGCGGGACCGGGCTGGTGCGGTCCACGCTCAGCGGCAGGCGCACGACGGAACCGGTCTCTTCTCGGGCTGCTCGGGTCTGCTTGGGCACGCGCCGAGCCTAACCACAGGAAATGATGACGGGAAGTCGTGAAGTCATGTTGTCAGGACAAAAGCTTGACACGATGACAGGCCGGGCACCACCTTGGGGCCATGCGCATCGGACTCATCGGAACGGGACGTATCGGGACCTTCCACTCGGGCGTGCTCAGCCGCCACCCCGACGTGGAGGCCCTCGTCGTCACCGACGCCGACCCCGGACGGGCGGCCCGGGTCGCCGGCCTCACCGGCGCCACGGCGGCGCCGACCGTCGACGACCTCTTCGCCCGCGGCCTCGACGCGGTGGTCATCGCCTCGGCGACCTCCTCCCACGCCGACCTCATCGCCCGCGCCGCCCGAGCGGGCCTGCCCGCCTTCTGCGAGAAGCCCATCGCTCTCGACCTGCCCGGCACGCTCGGCGCGCTCCGCGAGGTGGAGGCGGCCGGCACCCAGCTCCAGCTGGGCTTCATGCGCCGCTTCGACGCCGGCTACCGGGCCGCCCGGGCCGCCGTCCACTCCGGGCGCATCGGCCGGCTGCACACCGTCCGGGCGATCACCTCCGACCCGGCGCCGCCGCCCGCCGCCTACCTGCCGCTGTCCGGCGGCCTGTACCGCGACTGCCTGGTCCACGACTTCGACATCCTGCGCTGGGTCACCGGCCGGGAGGTGACCGAGGTGTACGCCACGGGCTCCGACGGCGGCCCCGGCATGTTCCGCGAGGCGGGTGACGTCGGCACGGCGGCCGCGCTGCTGACCCTCGACGACGGCACCCTCGCCACGGCGACGGCCACCCGCAGCAACGGCGCCGGGTACGACGTACGGATGGAACTGGCGGGCGAGCGCGACCAGATCGCGGTGGGCCTCGGCGACCGTACGCCGATCACGTCCACCGAACCGCTCGGCCCTCCCCCGCCCGACAAGCCGTGGCCGGGGTTCCTGGAGCGGTTCGCCCCGGCGTACGAGGCCGAGCTGGACGCCTTCGTGCGCCTGGCGCGCGGCGAGCTGGCCAACCCGTGCGACGGCCACGAGGCCCTGCGCGCGCTGCGCGTCGCCGAGGCGTGCGAGCTGTCCCGCCGGGAGCGCCGTCCGGTGCGGCTCGACGAGGTGCCGTCAGCGCTCTGAGGTCCCCGGCGCCGACGGAACCGTGCCCCGTGCCGCCGCGCACGCCGTCATGGGGTCACCACCTGACGGGGAGGCGGCGGACGCCGCGCATGAGGAGGCCCGGCAGCCAGTCCAGCGGTCCGGCCGAGGGGTCGAGGGCCAGCGAGGGGAGGCGCTCCAGCAGGGCGCGCACCGCGATCCGCCCTTCCAGGCGGGCCAGCGGGGCGCCGAGGCAGTAGTGGATGCCGTGCCCGAACGCCAGGTGCCCGGTGGTGTCGCGGCGGATGTCGAAGCGGTCGGGGTCCGGGAACCTGGCCGGGTCCCGGTCCCCCGCGGCGATGCCGACGAGCACGGCGGCGCCCGCCGGGACGACCGTGTCCCCGACCGGGACCGGCTCGCGGGCGAAGCGTGCCGTGCCCGTCTCGACGGGGCCGTCGTAGCGGAGCATCTCCTCCACCGCCCCGTCGAGGAGGCCGAAGTCGGCGCGCAGGGCGGCCAGTTGGTCCGGGTGGGCGAGCAGCGCCCGGACGCCGCCGGCGATGAGGTTGACCGTCGTCTCGTGTCCGGCGATCAGCAACAGGTAGGCCATGGCCCGCAGTTCGGCGGCCGACAGCCGGTCGCCGTCCTCGGCGCGGGTGCGGAGCAGCGCGGAGAGCAGGTCGTCGGCGGGGCGGGCGCGCCGCTTGTCCTCGATGAGCGCGTCGAGGTAGCCGCTCAGCGCGTGCACGGCGGTGGTCTCGAACTCGCCGCCCGTCGGTGCGACGATCTCGGTGGACCAGGCGCGGAACGCGTCCCGGTCGGCGGCGGGGACGCCGAGCAGCTCGCAGATCACCGTGATGGGCAGCGGGAAGGCCAGGGCGTCGACGAGGTCGGCGTGGCCCTTGGGCTCCATGGCGTCGATCAGTTCGTCCGTGACGCGCCGCACCCGGGGGCGCAGGGCCTCCACGCGCCGTCCGGTGAACTCGCGGGCGACCAGTTTGCGCAGCCGCGTGTGGTCGGGCGGGTCGAGCACGAGCAGGTAGGGGCCGATGACGTCCTCGTCGAGCATCCGCCGCCCGGCCGTCGAGGGGGCTTTCGACAGCCGGGGGTCGGCGAGGGCGGCCCGCGCCTCGGCGTGTCCGACGATCAGCCAGACGTCGTTGCCGAGGGACGTGCGCACGTGGTGGACGGGGCCGATCTCCCGGAGTTTGGCGTAGTACGGATAGGGGTCGGCGACGAAGTCCTCGCCGTACTCACTCAGATCGACCGTGATCACCGGCTCAGACTAGCCGTCCGCCGGTACGCGTGAGATGAGGACCGAGCGGCGTTTCCGATGCGGCGCCGCCGGGTAGAGCCCTTCGCGGGAGCGCTCCCATCAGGCGGGTAAGGATCACACCCCGAAAGATGGAGCCGCACATGAACCGTCAGGACCGCACCGCACCCCGTTCCCGTTGGGTGCCGCACGTGCTCACCCTTCTCTGCGCGACGCTGCTCGGTCTGCTGCCGTGGACGGGCACCGCCTCGGCGCACGGGTCGGTCGTCGACCCGGCCTCCCGCAACTACGGCTGCTGGTTACGCTGGGGCAGCGACCACCTGAACCCGGCCATGCAGCAGCAGGACCCGATGTGCTGGCAGGCGTGGCGCGCGGACCCCAACGCCATGTGGAACTGGAACGGCCTCTACCGCAACGGTGTCGGCGGCAACCACCAGGCCGCCATCCCCAACGGCCAGCTGTGCAGCGGCGGTCACGCCGAAGGCGGCCGCTACAACGCCCTGGACGCCGTGGGCCCGTGGAAGACGACGAACGTCGCCGGCACCTTCTCGGTGAAGCTGTACGACCAGGCGAGCCACGGCGCCGACTACTTCCAGGTCTACGTCACCCGGCAGGGCTTCAACCCCGCCACCCAGCCGCTGAGCTGGAACGACCTCCAGTTGGTCAAGCAGACCGGCCGGTACGCCCCGAGCCAGAACTACACGATCGGCGACGTCAGCGCCCCGGGCCGCACCGGCCACCACGTCGTCTACACGATCTGGAAGGCGTCGCACATGGACCAGACGTACTACCTGTGCAGTGACGTGAACTTCGGCTAGGAGCAGTCCGGTCGGTCAGGCCGGACGGCGGGCGCGTCCGAGGCGGGCGACCGCTTCGGCGCAGCCCCCGCCGCCGGCCGGGCCACCGCCGCCGGGCACTACCCGCTGATCGGTGCCCCGGGCGAGGACCTGGGCACCCGCACCGGCACGACCGGCACGGCGACCACGTACAAGCCCGGCACCGGCGGACTGCCGCCGACGGGCGGCGCGTTCGGCCGCGCCATCGGCTGACGCCCGCACGGGCCGGTCCACGGGAGCCCCCGGGCGGAACTCCGCCCGGGGGCTCCCCCTGTGCGGCGTCCCACCCGACACCCCTCGCGCCTCCGCCACCGCTCCGGTCGTCGTCACCCGCGCTCGCGCCGCCCGCGCGCGCCTCACTCGCCGGGTGCGAACGTGCCGAACCGCGCGGGGCCGGCCGCCCGGTAGGTCTGGATCGCGACACCGGTGGACGTGGTGCGGTGGCCGGTGAGCTCGAAGGCGGTCGGGCTGCCGCCGTCGGGGAAGAGGCGGCGGCCCTTGCCGAGGAACACCGGGTAGACCAGCAGGTTGAGCTCGTCGACCAGACCGAGGGCGATGAGGCTCTGGGCGAGCCGGGCGCTGCCGTGGACCTGGATCTCCCCGCCGGGCCCCTGCTTGAGACGGCCGACCTCCTCGGCCAGGCCGCCGCCGAGGACGGTGGAGTTGTTCCAGTCGGCCTTGTCGAGGGTCCGGGACACCACGTACTTGGGCAGGGCGTTGAGCCGGCTCGCGACGGGGTCGTTCTCGTCGGTGACGTGCGGCCAGTACGCGGCGAAGATCTCGTAGGTCCGCCGGCCGAGCAGGAAGGCGTCCACCCGTCCGAACACCTCGTCCATGAAGCGGCCGAACTCCTCGTCCACGAACGGGACGCTCCAGCCGCCGTACGCGAAGCCGTCGGTGCGGTCCTCGTCCGGGCCGCCGGGCGCCTGCATCACGCCGTCCAGCGTCAGGAAGGTGGTGAGGGTGAGCTTGGCCATGGCCGGTGCCTTTCGTTCCGTCGCGGTTCGTTCCTCATCGTGCGTCACCGGGTAGGACCCCGCCCGCGTCCGGAACTCATCGGTGACCGGGCGCCGGGCTGCGCGTCCGATTCCCGCCGGTGCCGCGCCCGCCACTCCGGTGTCATTGAACCCGCAACCACTTATGGCGGATGGCACGGAGGACACCATGAACGGCAGGACAGCTCTGGTCACCGGCGGCAGCCGCGGCATCGGCGCCGCGATCGCGCTGCGGCTGGCCCAGCGGGGCGCGGACGTCGCCGTCACGTACGTCACGGACCGGGAGGCGGCCGACGAGGTCGTACGGAAGATCGAGGCGACGGGCCGCCGCGGGATCGCCCTGCGGGCCGACGCCGGCGACGCCGCCGAGGCGGCGGACGTGGTGCAGCGGGCCGCCGGCACGCTGGGCGGCGGGCGGCTGGACGTGCTGGTCAACAACGCCGGCATCGGGGTGCTCGGCCCGCTGGAGAGCCTTACTCCCGCCGACGTCGACCGGGTCCTGGCGGTGAACGTCCGGGGCGTGTTCCTGGCGTCGAAGGCGGCGGCGGCGCACATGGGGCGCGGCGGGCGGATCATCACGATCGGAAGCTGCATGACCCGGCGCGTGCCGGGGCCGGGCGGGACGCTCTACACGATGAGCAAGTCCGCGCTGGTGGGCCTGACCAAGGCGCTCGCCCGTGAGCTGGGCGAGCGGGGGATCACCGCGAACATCGTCCATCCGGGGCCGGTCGACACCGACATGAACCCGGCGGACGGCCCGTTCGCGGACGGTCAGCGGGCGATGACCGCGCTGGGCCGCTTCGGCGTGCCGGACGAGGTGGCGTCCCTGGTGGCGTACCTGGCCGGGGAGGACGCGGCGTATGTGACGGGCGCCGAGTACGCCGTGGACGGCGGCCACGCCGCGTAGGGCGTACGAGGGAGAGGGGCGCGGCGGGGCGCACCGGTGCTGTCGGGCCGGTGCGCCCCTCGCGTACGGGCAGGTGTCGTGCTGCCCGAGCGGGTCAGTTCAGCTCGTCGTGGCGGGCCGCCAGGTGCTTGGCGCCCAGTGCCGTCAGCGAGCCGAACAGGCGGAGGCGGGAGATGCCGCCGTCCGGGTAGATGTCGATCCGCACGTGCGTGCCGACCGCCGGCTCCGGCAGGACGAACCGGTGGTCGGTGTCCGGCTGGAGGCGGGTGCGCGGCAGGATCTCGGTCCACTCGCCGCTCTCGCCGTCGCGCACCGAGAGGGCGGCCCAGCCGGCGCTGTTGCCCTTGAGGTACGCGGTGTCGATCTCGACCGCGCGGATCGCGGACTGCTCGACGAGCTGGTAGCGGATCCAGTCGTTGCCCTTGTCGCGGCGGCGGCGGGTCTCCCAGCCGTCGTCCATCTTGCGGGAGCGGCCGGGCTGGATGGTGTTGGTGGCCGGCGAGTAGAACCGGTCGGAGGCGTCCTCGACCCGGCCGCCGTTCTCCAGGGCGACGACGTCGAAGGTGCCGAGCGCGGCGAGCCAGGCCGGGTCGGGGGCGACCTCGCCGTACACCCGCAGCCGGGCGATGCCGCCGTCGGGGTGCTGCTTGACGCGCAGGTGGGTGAAGCGCCGCTCGGCGTCGACGGCGAAGCCGTTCGCCGCGTGGCCGCCGATGGCGGTGCGCGGCACGAGGGTCGTCCACTCGACGTCGTCGGCGAGGAGCCGCTCGGGCGACGGGGAGCCGGCCACGGAGGTCGCCTCGACGGAGACGGCCTGCGGGTAGTTGCCGCGGAAGTGGGCGGTGTCGACGACGATGCCGCGGACGACGCCGGGCGCGCCGAGGCGTACCAGCGCCCAGTCGTGGTCCTCGTCGGTCGGGTGGGGCTCGTCGGCGGAGACACCGCGGCGGCGCCGGGTCTCCCAGCCGTCCATGATCTTGCCCTTGTGCCCGAAGTGCTCGGGGTCGAACTCGGCGGGCTCGGGCTTGAGCATGTTCTCGCGCTCGGCGAAGAACTCGTCGTTGGCGGCGATCACACCCGCGCCGAGGCGGCGGTCGGCGAGGTCGACGAGGCCGGTGAAGGGGAGGTCGGCGGTGCGGTAGTCGGCGTACGGGTCACCGCCGCCGTAGGGGCTGGCGTCGCCGGTGAAGCGGGGTATGCCGGTCACGGGGGTCACTTGTTCCTTTCGAGCAGCCGGCCGGTCGGCTCGGCCGGGATGCCGTTGTCGGCGATGCGCGTGCCGCGCAGCCAGGTGGACTTGACGACGCCGTGCAGGGTCCTGCCGGCGTACGCGGTGACCTGGTTGCGGTGGTGGAGGGCGGCGGGGTCGACGGTGAAGGTCTCGTCGGGCGCGAGGACGGCGAAGTCGGCGTCCCGGCCGGGCTCGATGGCGCCCTTGCGGTCGAGGCCGGCGAGCCTTGCCGGGGCGGTGGACATCCAGCGGACGACGTCCTCCAGGGTGTGGCCGCGGCGGCGGGCCTCGGTCCAGACGGCGGGCAGGCCCAGCTGGAGGGAGGAGATGCCGCCCCAGGCGGTGGAGAAGTCGGGGGTCTTGAGGTCGGCGGTGGAGGGCGAGTGGTCGGAGACGACGCAGTCGATCGTCCCGTCGGCGAGGCCCTGCCACAGCGCGTCCTGGTTGGACGCCTCGCGGATGGGCGGGCAGCACTTGAACTCCGTCGCCCCGTCGGGCACTTCCTCGGCGGTCAGGGTCAGGAAGTGCGGGCAGCTCTCGACGGTGATCCGTACGCCGTCGCGGCGGGCGGCGGCGATCAGCGGCAGCGCGTCACCGGAGGACAGGTGGAGGACGTGCACGCGCGCGTCGAGCCGCCGGGCCTGGTTGATCAGGTTCTCGATGGCGGTGTTCTCGGCGTCGCGGGGCCGGGAGGCGAGGAAGTCGGCGTACTTGGAAGAGCTCCTCTGCGGGGCGGCGGCGAGGTGGTGCGGGTCCTCGGCGTGCACGATCATCAGCCCGCCGAAGCCGGCGATCTCGGCGAGGGACGCGGTCAGCTGCTCCTGGTCGAGCTCGGGGAACTCGTCCACTCCGGAGGGCGACAGGAAGCACTTGAAGCCGAAGACGCCGGCGTCGTGCAGCGGGCGGAGGTCCTTGACGTTGTCCGGCAGGGCGCCGCCCCAGAACCCGACGTCGATGTGCGCCTTGGAGCGGGCCACTTCCTGCTTGGTGCGCAGGTGGTCGACCGTCGTGGTCGGCGGCAGGGAGTTGAGCGGCATGTCGATGAGCGTGGTGATGCCGCCGGCGGCCGCCGCGCGGGTGGCGGTCCAGAAGCCCTCCCACTCGGTGCGGCCGGGGTCGTTCACATGGACGTGGGTGTCGACGAGGCCGGGGAGGACGACGTGGTCGCCGACGTCCTCCAGCCGGGCGCCGGCGGGCACCTCGGCGTCGTGGGGCAGTACCGCCGCGATGCGGCCGCCGGCGACGGCGACCGAGGCGGGGCGGGTGCCCTCGGGGGTGATGACGCGCGTCGAGCGCAGTACCAGGGTCACGTCCGCGTCCACCTCGGCGGTCGCGTCCACGTTGGCGTTCAGGTCCACGTTCCGGTCCACATCGCCTTCCACTTCACCGGCCGCGCGGGCCGGTCGCCTCATCATTCTTCAACGAACTGTTGAAGGAGTCTTCACTCCGGATCCGCCCTCGTCAAGGGTCGCCCGGTCGAGGACGGGTGGCGAGGGGACGACTTGGATGTTTCCATGAAGTGGAAAGAGAATTTCACCCGGGAGAACGTAGCTCCCCACAGGCGGAGCACCGGCAGACCTTCGCGGAACGCTGCGGACACCGGGACAAACAGCGCCTGACCGGCGAAGACGTCCCTTCGCGGGCGATGTGCCCGGCGGCAGGGGCCGGTAGGCTGCTGCCTTGCCCATCCGCCTCGAAAGGACCGTTGACGTGCCGACGTCCAGCGCCAGCACCACCGACGCCGCCAAGCCCGCCGCCGCGACCGGCGGTGTCCAGTCCCTGGAGCGTGCCTTCGACCTTCTGGAGCGGATGGCCGACGCCGGGGGCGAGGTCGGGCTGAGCGAGCTCTCCTCCAGCAGCGGGCTGCCGCTGCCGACCATCCACCGGCTGATGCGCACCCTGGTCGCCTGCGGTTACGTGCGCCAGCAGCCCAACCGCCGGTACGCGCTCGGGCCCCGCCTCATCCGGCTCGGCGAGTCCGCCGCCCGCCTGCTGGGCACCTGGGCCCGCCCGTACCTCGCCCGGCTGGTCGAGGAGACCGGCGAGACGGCGAACATGGCGCTGCTGGACGGCGACGAGATCGTGTACGTCGCCCAGGTGCCGTCCAAGCACTCCATGCGCATGTTCACCGAGGTCGGCCGGCGCGTGCTGCCGCACTCCACCGGCGTGGGCAAGGCGCTGCTGGCCCACACCCCGCCGGAGGAGGTACGGGCGCTGCTCGCCCGCACCGGGATGCCCGCCGCGACCGAGAAGACGATCACCACTCCGGACGGCTTCCTGGAGGCCCTGGAGCAGGTGCGCGCGGCCGGGTTCGCCGTCGACGACAGCGAGCAGGAGATCGGCGTCCGCTGCATCGCGGTCTCGGTACCCGACTCCCCCACCGCCGCCGCCATCTCCATCTCGGGGCCGGCCGGCCGCGTCACGGAGACCGCCACGGAGAGGATCGTGCCGATCCTCCAGGGCATCGCGAACGAACTCTCCACGGCGCTGGCCAACCCCGCCAACAACGGCACGGCCTGACGCCCGGCGGGCCCGCACCGCCCCGGCCCGCCGGGCGCCCCGCGCCGGGTGGTCGTTCAGGCCGGGACGAGCGCGTCCCACCGGTCCCGGGCCGGACCGTCGTACTTCGGCGCGAAGTCCGGGCGGGCGGCCAGCCAGGCGGTGACGTGGCGGTCCACCTCTTCGGTGCTGTAGGCCTCGTGGGCGAACCGGAGGAGGTGACGCACCTGGGCCCGGGCCCGCATGACGACGGGATCGTCGAAGGCGCAGGCGGCCACGGCGGCGGCCCGCCGGTCCGAGGGGGACGCGCTCCCGGCGAGGCTCCGCCCGTGGGCGCGGTCGGACGTCACCTGCGCGTCGAACCACGGGCGGAGGGTCCGTGCCGTCCAGGTGTGGTAGCCCTCGGGGTCCTCGGCGATCCGGTCGGCGTGGGTGGCGACGTACTGGGCGGCGCGCAGCCCGAGGGCCGCCCCGTGGCCGAAGGTGGGGTTGGTGTGGATGAGGCTGTCCCCGGCGTTGACCAGGCCGGTGACGACAGGCCCGGCTTCGTCGGCGAGGGCGGTCCAGCGGTTGTCCAGGCCGGCCATCGGCAGGACGGCGGACTGCGGTTCGGGGGCGAGGCCGAGCCAGGCGGCGGTGGCGGGGAAGAGACGGGCGACGGCCTCGAACACGGCCGGGTCGGTGAGCGCGCCGCGGGTCGGATCGCCGGTGGAGAGCACGATGCTCACCGCGAAGGTGCCGTTGTCGGAGGGGAAGACGCCGGCCAGCGCGAACGGCGCGGCCGAGCCGGTCTTCACCCGCCCGGGGTCACGCGGGCCGTCGGCCCGCAGGCGGTACCAGCGGCACAGGTAGGCGAGCCCGGTGCGGTGGCTTTCGACCACGGGCGGGCGGCAGCCGGCCGCGGTCAGCCAGGCCGGAACCGGCGAGCGGCGCCCGGACGCGTCGACGACGAGGTCCGCCCGGTGCACGTCCGCGCCCACCCGCACCCCGGTGACCCGGGCGGGGCGGCCCTCGCTCACGGCGAGCCCGCGCACCCGGCAGCCTCGCCGTACGTCGACGGCGCGCTCCCGCCGCACCGCCGCCACCAGGGCGGCCTCCAGCACGATGCGGCGGGCGCGCAGGGTCACCAGATCCTCGTCGCCGGCCCGGTACGGCGGGTGCTCACCGAACCAGTCGAACTCGTGGTACTCCCGGGCCCCGCGTGCCAGGAGGTCCGCGTAGACGTCGGGGGTCTCGGTGCGCAGCACGGTACGCACCGGCGCGAGCAGCGAGTGGGGCTGGACGGCCTGCGGGACCCGGGGCCTGTCCCAGTGGAAGAAGTCCTCGTGCGGGGCGTCCCCGGCCTGCCGGGCGTCCTGCTCGAACAACGTGACCGTGTGGCCCCGCCGTCCGAGCATGAGCGCCGTTCCCAGCCCGCTGACACCTCCACCGATCACCGCAACCCGCGCCACCGAGCTCCCCTTCGCGTCGTGTTGCGGAACGAGCCTACCGACTGGCGGTCTTCGGCCGGGCGGCGGTGCCGCCCTTCGGCGACGGCCTACGGCCCGCTGTCAGCCGGTGCCGGCCGCCGACAGCCTGCCGTCCCGGACGGTGACCGTGCGGTCGGCCCGCTCCAGGTGGGCGCGGTCGTGGGTGACCAGCACCGTGGCCGTACCGCGCTCCCTGGTCAGCACCGCCAGCAGGTCGAGGACCGCCGCCCCCCGCTCGTGGTCCAGCGCGCTGGTCGGCTCGTCGACCAGCAGGACGGCCGGGTCGTTCATCAGCGCCCGCGCGATGCCGACGCGCTGGCGCTGGCCGCCGGAGAGCTGGTGGGGCCGCCGTCCCGCGAGGTCCGCGAGGCCGACCGCGTCGAGGAGTTCCATGGCCCGCCGCTCCCCGTGCCCGCGCCCCGCCAGGTGCGCCATCACCCGGAGCTGCTCGGCGGCGGTCAGCGACGGCAGCAGGTTCGGCTGCTGGAAGACGATGCCGATCCGCTCGCGGCGCAGCGCCGCCCGGGCGGCCCGGTCCAGCGTGCCGGTGTCCGTGCCGGCCACGACGACCCGGCCCCGGTCCGGTGTGACCAGCGTCGCGGCGACCGCGAGCAGGCTGGACTTGCCCGAGCCGGACGGGCCGACGACCGCCGTCAGTCCGCCCTGCGGGACCTCCAGGGACACGGCGTCCAGCGCGGTCAGCCGCCCGTCGCCGTCCGGGTAGGTCAGGGTCACGTCCACCAGGCGCAGGCTCATCGGGCGCTCCCGAGCGCGGTGAGGGGGTCGACGGCGGTGACCCGCCGGATGGACAGGGCCGCGCCGAGCGTCCCGAGCACGGCCAGCACGGCGGCGGGGCCGAGCAGGGTGAGCGGTTCGAGCGCGAAGGGCACGTCGCCCCGGCCCACCAGCGCGCCGGTACCGGCGGCCAGCCCGGTCCCGAGCAGGATCCCGGCGGCCAGCATCGACGCCGCCTGCCCGAGGGCGTCCTTGAGGAGGTACGGGGTGGAGGCGCCGAGTGCCTTGAGCACCGCCACGTCGCCGCTGCGCTGGATCGTCCAGACCGTGAAGAACGCCCCGATGACGAGCGCCGAGATCGCGAAGAGGAAGCCGCGCATGAGCCGCAGGCTGCCGTTCTCGGCCCGGTGGGACCCGATGGCGTCGAGCGCCTCGTCGACGGTCGTGCTGCGGGTGCCGGCGGCCCGGTCGCCCACCGCCGGGTCGATGCCCTCGCCGCGCAGCACGACGACCGTCGCCCCCGCGCGCCCGAGGCCCCGCCAGTCGGCGAGGGACGTCCACACCACCGGCGTGTGGCTGTACGAGGCGTCGCCCGCGACCGCGGCGACCGTCACCTCCAGCCGGCCCAGCCGCACCCGGTCGCCGGGCCCCACGCCCAGGTCCCCGGCGGCCGGGCGCGACAGCACCACCCGCCCCGGGCCCAGCTCCGCGCTGCGGGGGCCGATCCCGGCGCCCGGCTCGCTGCCGAACGCCGACAGCGCCGCCGTACGGTCACCGGCCGCCGCGTCCAGCGTGCGGATGCCGACGGGCTCGGCGGCGGTGACACCCGGCTGCCGCGCCCAGGTCCGCCACGCCTCCTCCGCCAGCACCGAGTCGGTGAAGGACACCGGCCGGCCGGGTGGCGGGGCGGCGAAGGCCAGCCGGTCGGCGGGCAGCCCGGTGATCGCCGAGACGTTCTCCCGCGCGAGCCCGGCCGTCAGCCCCGACAGCAGCCCGACGAGCAGGGTGATCAGCACGATCACCGTTCCCATCAGCGTGAATCGCCCTTTGGCGAAACGCAGGTCTCTCCATGCCACGAACATGCGGCCCAGCCTGCCGACGAGCGCCCCGGGCCGGCATCGCACGCCGGACGGGCCCGGCATCAACCATTCGGTTGAGGGCGCGGGCGCCGGGTCCGCCTACGCTGGACGAGTCATGGATCCCCGTTCCCTCACCCCTGTCCTGCGCGTCCTGCGCGTGTGCCTGCACCTGCTGGTGGCGGGGCTGCTGGCGCTGGCCGCGCTGCGGGCCGCGACCCCGGTCGCCGTCGCCGCGGCCGCCGTCACGGGCGCGGTGTACGCGGTGGGTTCGGCCCTGCGCGCCGTGCGGGAGTCCCGGCCGGCCGCCGCGCTGTGGCTGGGTGCCCTGACCGCGGCGTGGCTGGTGCTGCTGGCGGTCACTCCGGACGGGCTGTGGCTGGCCTTCCCGCTGTACTTCCTGCACCTGCACCTGCTGCCCGTCCGCTGGTCGCTGCCGGCCGTCGCGGCCACGGCGGGCGCGGCGATCATGTCGTACGTACGCCATGGCGCGCCGCTCAGCCCGGGGACGTTCATCGGCCCGCTGCTGGGCGCGGCCGTCGCCGTGGCCACCGTCCTCGGCTATCAGGCGCTGTACCGGGAGAGCGAGCGGCACCGGCGGCTGGTGGAGGAGCTGACCTCGACGCGGGCTGAGCTGGCCGCCGCCGAACGGCACGCGGGCACCCTGGCCGAGCGGGAGCGGCTGGCCCGCGAGATCCACGACACGCTGGCGCAGGGCCTGTCGTCGATCCAGCTGCTGCTGCGGGCCGCCGAGCGCGCCCTGCCGGAGGGCTCCCCGGTCGCGGCCGGGCACATCGAGCGGGCGCGGCGGACCGCCCAGGACAACCTGGCGGAGGCGCGGCGGTTCGTCCGGGCGCTGGCCCCGGCCGACCTGGAGCACGGCTCGCTGGCGGCGGCGCTGGAGCGGTTGTGCGAGGCGCGGGGGCCGGGGGCGGGGCCGCGGGTCCGGTTCTCGGTGAGCGGCACGCCGGTCGCGCTGCCGACGCCGTACGAGGTGGCGCTGCTGCGGATCGCCCAGTCCGCGCTGGCGAACACCGTGCGGCACGCGGGCGCGGAGCGTGCCCGGATCACGCTGACGTTCATGGACGCGTCCGTGAGGCTGGACGTGGTCGACGACGGCGGGGGTTTCGACCCCCGGTCCCGGACGCCGTCCCCGGCGGGCGGTTTCGGCCTGCCGGCGATGCGCTCGCGGGCAAGGTCGCTGGGCGGCACGTTCACCGTCGAGTCCGCGCCCGGCCAGGGCACCGCCGTGGCGGTCGCCCTTCCGCTGCGTCCGGGAGGGGTGGGATGACCGTCCGTCTGCTGCTGGCCGACGACCACCCGGTCGTCCGAGCGGGGCTGCGCGCCGTCCTGGACACGGAGCCGGACTTCACGGTGGTCGCCGAGGCCGCCACCGCCGAGCGGGCGGTCGAGCTGGCCGGGGGCGTGGACGTCGTGCTGATGGACCTCCAGTTCGGCGCCGGGATGCACGGCTCGGAGGCGACGGCCGCGATCACCGCCCGTCCGGGGGCGCCGCGGGTGCTGGTGCTCACCACGTACGACACGGACGCCGACATCCTGGCGGCCGTCGAGGCGGGCGCGAGCGGCTACCTGCTCAAGGACGCGCCGCCGGAGGAGCTGGCGGCGGCGGTCCGTACGGCGGCGGCGGGCCGGTCCGCGCTCGCCCCCGCGGTGGCGCACCGGCTGATGGACCGGATGCGGACGCCGGCGGAGGCGCTGACCAAGCGGGAGCTGGAGGTGCTGCGACTGGTCGGCGAGGGCCTGTCCAACCAGCAGATCAGCAAGCGGCTCTTCCTCAGCCAGGCGACGGTGAAGTCCCACCTGGTGCATGTGTACGCGAAGCTGGGCGTCGACTCGCGGACCGCGGCGGTGGCGGCGGCCACCGCCCGCCGCCTGATCCGCCGCTGACCGCCCCCGGCACGTCGTCGGAGGCGTGGAGTTCGAGTGGTCGCGGGACCGTGCACGACGCGCTGGTGGACGTCAGGGCCACAGTCGTCGACGTCGCCACCGGCCACCACGAAGCCGAGCGGCCGGCCGAGGGCGTCGCGCCTGGCCGTTCCCGCCGGTCATCGTCTCGGACGCCTGCGCTTTGCCATAACCGCAAAGTCCGTTGCCGCCCGGGACACGAGGACGCAGCCTGGTTCCCGCCCAGACCGTCAAGATGGGGAGGCTGCACCATGACGACTCGCACAGGCACCGGAAGCGAACGGGGCGCCGGTGACGACGCGCCGCCGAACAACCGGGTCCACCGCGTCCGGGCCGGCGAGCTGGACGGTCACGCCGCCATCAGCGGCGGCACGGTCGGCTCCAGGAAGCTCTGGATGGGCATGGTGGTGAATCCGCCTCTGAGCTCCACGGACAACCACCACCACGGCGATTCGGAGGCGGGTGTCTACGTGGTCAGCGGTCACCCCGTGTTCGTCTACCACGACGGCACACAGGAGGTACGGCTGGCCGCCGGTCCCGGTGACTTCTTCCTCGTTCCGCCGTTCGTCCCGCACCGGGAGGAGAACCCCGACCCGATCGAGCCCGCGATCGTCGTGATCGCCCGGACCACACAGGAGCCGATCAAGGTCTCCGTGCCGGAGCTGTACCGGCTCGAAGAAACGGACACGCGGTAGGGAGGCACCGTTGGACACTCTCTAGCGGGGCTGTGCGCCGAAGAGTTCCACCGCGCCCCGCAGATCGGTGAGTGCGGCGCCCAGCGCGCTCACCGAGCCGATCGCTCCCGCGATGAGGAGCAGCGACCGGCGCAGCCGCCGCACCTCGGGGACCCCGGTGAGGGCCATCGCGGCGAGCGCGGCCAGTTCGTCCTCGGCGATGCCCCGGTCGGCGAAGTCGGCCGGGTGGCAGGCCAGCCGGCGGCGGAGGCGGGAGACGGCGTCGCGCAGCTCCGTCACCCTGGGGTCCTCGCCGCCGCCGGTCACGCACTTCTGCTCCACGCTGTGCAACAAAAGCCCTCCCGCCCCTCGCCCGCACTACGTTGTGCGCCCGCCCCTGTACTTAACGCCATCACGGGCGGGGCGCGCCACTCCTGCGACGAAACTCAGGAGGTGGCTTCCGGGGCGATCGCGCCGCGCCACACGGTCACGTCGAGCGTGACGTAGTGACTGGGGTCGGACTCGGGCGACTTGCCCTGGTACGTCACGAGGCCGACGTGCCCGCCGTTGGTCAGGACGCACAGCTGGGATCCCTTGGACAGGGAGTCGAGGTCGACGCGGTCGGCGTACCGGGTCTCGGTCCGGCAGGTGTCCAGGTCGCCCTTCTGGCCGGTGCGCAGCAGGATGAGCCGCCCGTCCTCGACGGAGATCTTCTCCAGGTTCCAGTCGTAGGCGACGTCCACGTCGGCGTCGTCGCCGAGCGGCTTGACGGGGTCGTCGCCGAGCGTCAGGTGGTAGCCGTCCGTGAGGTCGATGCCCTGGTACGTGGCGGGTGTGGGGTTGGCGACCGGCTCCGGCGGCTCCTGGGAGGCGGGCGCGTCGGGCGTGGGGCCGGCTCCGCCGGTCCCGCTGTCCCCGGTGGCCGGGTCCTGGGGCGTGGGGTCGGTCCTGGGCTGGTCGCGGCTCTCCGTCCGGCCGCCGTTCCTGGCGTCGTCGCCCGCCATCATCACGTAGACGCCGCCGCCGGTGAGCCCGGCGACGAGCAGCGCGGCGGCGAGGCCGAGCAGGAGGTTGCGCTTCGTCTTCTCGCGGGGCGGGGCGGGGGTGGACGCCGTGACCGGGGCCGGTCCGGCGTGCGGGGGCGGAGTGGCGTGGGGCGGCGTGGCGTGGGCCTGCGGGTAGCCGTAGGCGGGGGTGGTGGCCGGGGCGGGCGGCGGGCCGAAGCCGGGCGGCGGGGTCGCCGGAGCCGCGTGGGCGGTCGGGGGGTGGGGCGCCGGGGCGGAGACCTGGAAGGGTGGCGGCGTCGCCGGGGCGACCGGGGGCTGGGCGGGCGGCGGGGGCGTGGTGGCCGCCACCGGGGCGGGGGCGGCCGCACGGGTGGTGATGTCGGCGGCGACGGCGCCGGGCAGCCACTCCTCCGGGCGGCGCAGCGCGGTCTGGTCGCTGGCGGCCTGACACAGCGCCAGGATCTCGGTGACGGAGGGGCGCGCCGCCGGGTCCTTGGCGAGGCAGCGGGTCACCAGCTCGCGCAGCCGGTCCGGGAGTCCGTCGAGCCGCGGCTCCTCGTGGACGATCCGGTACAGCACGCCGTGGGAGGTGCCCTCGCCGAAGGCGGGGCTGCCGATCGCCGCGTACGCCGTGACCTGCCCGAGCGCGAAGATGTCGGTGGCGGCGGTGACCGCGCGGCCGGCCGCCTGTTCGGGCGACATGAACGACGGGGTGCCGATGGTCACTCCGCTGCCGGTGAGCGAGGTGGCGTCGGCGGCGCGCGCGATGCCGAAGTCGATGACGCGGGGTCCGTCGGCGGCGAGCAGGACGTTCGCGGGCTTGAGGTCGCGGTGGACGATCCCGGCGCCGTGGATGACCTGGAGGGCCTCGGCGATGCCCGCGACCAGGAGCAGCACCGTGTCGACGGGCAGTCCGCCGTGGGCCTGCACCGCGTCGGCGAGGGAGGGGCCGGGTACGTAGGCGGTGGCCAGCCAGGGCTGGCGGGCGTCGGTGTCGGAGTCGATGACGGGCGCGGTGTACAGGCCCTGGACGCGCTGGGCGGCCCGCACCTCCTGCGCGAACCGGCGGCGGAACTCGGCGTCCTCGGCGAAGTCGGGCCGGATCACCTTGATGGCGACCGGCCGGCCGCCCGGGGTGTACGAGAGGTACACCTTGCCCATGCCGCCGGCGCCGAGCCGCGCGGCGAGCCGGTACCCGGCCACCGATCGCGGATCGTCGTTCTCCAGCGGCTGGAAGACCGTTCCCTGGCGTGCCGGACCACCACTCATCAACCCATGTCCCCCGTAACGGACTTCGCACTGTCCCTGCTGACCATCGCTGATCACCGCCGGATCGCTTCGATCCCGGATCCGCACCTTATCCAAGGCGAAGGCCCCTCTTCACCCGCGCGCGGGGGCGTGCGCATGCGGTATGCACTCCACATGGGACATACGACGACAGACGGACCGCGGATAGCCGGGCTCCTTCTCGCGGCGGGTGGCGGAAGGCGGCTCGGCGGTCGCCCCAAGGCCCTGCTGGAGCACCGCGGCCGGCCGCTGATCGAGCACGCGGTGGGCGTCCTGCGGGCGGGGGGCTGCGAGGTGGTGCACGTGGTGCTGGGCGCGGCCGCCGGTTCCGTACGGGAACGGGCCTCGCTGCCCGGCTGCGTCCTGGTCGACAACCCCGACTGGACGGAGGGGATGGGCTCGTCGCTGCGCGCGGGGCTGGGGTCCCTGGCGGGGTCGGGCGCCGACGCCGCCGTCGTGTCGCTGGTGGACCAGCCGGGGATCGGGCCGGACGCGGTGCGGCGGGTGGCCGCCGCGTACCGCTCGCGGGACGTGCTGGCGGCCGCCGCGTACGACGGGACACGCGGCCACCCGGTGCTGATCGGGGCGGATCGCTGGGCGGGCGTGGCGGCGAGTGCGGAGGGGGACCGGGGGGCACGCGCCTACCTGACGGAGCACGCGGGGGCGGTCGTCCTCGTGGAGTGCGGGGACGTGGCCGAGGCGTACGACATCGACACGCCGGAGGACCTGGCGCACCTGGAGTGAACGGCCTGGCACTCAGCGCCGTGTTGTGTCGACCCGGAGAATCTCGACATCAACAAACCATTGAACTTCCACTATGAGGAAACTAGTATCCACTGTTCAGAAGCACCCGACCGTCAGAAGGCGCCTGTGACCGTATCTCGGCTCCCGCGGCACTCAGTGCCGCGCGCGTACGCCCGGCGGCCACCGCACGCGCCGCGCCCCAGTCCCCGCTGAAGGAAGTGACAGCTCATGTCCGCACCAGCGCCGTCCCCGCTGGCCATCGTCGAAGCCGAGCCCCTGCCCCGGCAGGACGAGGTCCTCACCGATGCGGCCCTGGCCTTCGTGGCCGAGCTGCACCGGCGCTTCACGCCGCGGCGTGACGAGCTCCTCGCCCGCCGCGCCGAGCGCCGCGCCGAGATCGCCCGCACCAGCACCCTGGACTTCCTCCCGGAGACCGCACAGCTCCGCGAGGACGACAGCTGGAAGGTCGCGCCGGCCCCGGCCGCGCTGAACGACCGCCGCGTCGAGATCACCGGCCCGACCGATCGCAAGATGACCGTCAACGCCCTGAACTCGGGCGCCAGGGTCTGGCTCGCCGACTTCGAGGACGCGTCCGCCCCCACGTGGGAGAACGTGGTCCTCGGCCAGCTCAACCTGATCGACGCGTACGAGCGGAGGATCGACTTCACCGACCCGCGCACCGGCAAGTCGTACGCCCTCAAGCCCGCCGACCAGCTCGCCACCGTCGTCATGCGCCCCCGCGGCTGGCACCTGGAGGAGCGTCACCTGCGCTTCGACGGACGCCCGGTCCCCGGCGCGCTGGTCGACTTCGGCCTGTACTTCTTCCACAACGCGCAGCGCCTCATCGACCTGGGCAAGGGGCCGTACTTCTATCTGCCGAAGACGGAGTCCCACCTGGAGGCCCGCCTCTGGAACGACATCTTCGTCTTCGCCCAGGACTACGTCGGCATCCCGCAGGGCACCGTCCGCGCGACCGTGCTGATCGAGACGATCACGGCGGCGTACGAGATGGAGGAGATTCTCTACGAGCTGCGGGACCACGCGGCGGGCCTCAACGCCGGCCGCTGGGACTACCTCTTCTCGATCGTCAAGAACTTCCGTGACGGCGGCGCCAGGTTCGTCCTCCCGGACCGCAACGCGGTCACGATGACGGCCCCGTTCATGCGCGCGTACACCGAACTGCTCGTCCGCACCTGCCACAAGCGGGGCGCGCACGCGATCGGCGGCATGGCAGCGTTCATCCCGTCCCGCAAGGACCCCGAGGTCAACAAGGTCGCGTTCGAGAAGGTTAAGGCGGACAAGGACCGCGAGGCGAACGACGGCTTCGACGGCTCGTGGGTCGCCCACCCCGACCTGGTCCCGATCGCGATGGCCTCCTTCGACGCCGTCCTGGGCGACCGGCCCCACCAGAAGGACCGCCTGCGCGAGGACGTCTCGGTGGCCCCCGGCGACCTGATCGCCATCGACTCGCTCGACGCGAGGCCGACGTACGAGGGCCTGCGCAACGCCGTCCAGGTCGGCATCCGCTACATCGAGGCGTGGCTGCGCGGCCTCGGCGCGGTGGCGATCTTCAACCTGATGGAGGACGCGGCCACGGCCGAGATCTCGCGCTCGCAGATCTGGCAGTGGATCAACGCGGGCGTCGTCTTCGAGAACGGCGAGACGGCCACGCCCGAGCTGGCCCGCCGGGTCGCGACCGAGGAACTGGCCGCGATCCGCGCGGAGATCGGCGAGGAGGCCTTCTCCGCCGGCCGGTGGCAGCAGGCGCACGACCTGCTCCTGAAGGTCTCGCTCGACGAGGACTACGCGGACTTCCTCACCCTCCCCGCGTACGACCAGCTCGTCGGCTGACCCGCCCGCGCGACCGCTCCGCCCCCTGTCGACGCGCGACGTCAGGGGGGGGCGGAGTCCTGCCCACCCCGCTCCGCGGCGCCGGGAACGGGGGGGTCAGGGCATGACCACCGTGCGCTGGGCCGAGAAGTCGCCCCAGGTGCCGTCCGGGAGCTTGGCGCGGAGCTTGACGGTGTACCGGGTGCCCGGCGCGTCGGTGACGGTGAAGGTGTAGTCCGCCTTGCCGGGCGGGGGCTGCGCGCCCCAGACGATGGTGGTGGCGAAGGCGCCGTTGAGGAACAGCTGGTGCTCCTTGACGGGGGCGCCGGTGTCCGGTGGCGTCCAGGTCAGCGCGACCGCGCCCTTGCGGGCCGTCGCGGTGAGGCCGGTGGGGGCGGTGCTGGGACCGGAACCGGGGGCCGGGGCGGTCGTGAGGTCGACCGGGGGGCTGTCGGGCGAGGAGTTGTCGGCGGCGTCGCGGGCCCGGACGGTGAAGGTGTAGACGGTGCCCGGGCGCAGGTTGGCGAGGCGCGCGGAGGTGGTTGTGCCGGGCACGCTGTGGACACGGGAGTCGGCCTGGTAGTGTCCTGCGCCGGGAATTCGTTGGATTAGTAAGCTGTCTCCATGGCGAAGATGGGGCGGCCGATGGCCGAGCTGGTGTTGTCGGAGGATGAG
>NZ_JBWKJV010000027.1:0-87371 GCF_056432045.1 Streptomyces sp. NPDC045701
GCCCCGGCAGACTCTAGGCTTTGAAACCCCCGCTGATAAGCTCGCCGCCGCTGTTGCGTCAACCGGTTGACTCCGCCGCGGCTTTTTTCAGGAAGCTGACTTCCATCTCCAGCTCGCGGTTGCGCCGTTCGAGCTCCTTCAGGCGCGCCCGCTCGCTCACCGCCAGCTCCGTTCCCGGAGCCTTTTTCACGTGTAGATCATGAGGGTGAGAAGGGCTGAGGTGACTGACGAGAGTCTGTTCGGGCTGGTACGGGCATGGCGGAGGATGCGCCACTGCTTGATCCTCGCGATGGTGCGTTCGACCGGGGCCCGAAGCGCTGCGTGGACTTTGTTCGACGCCTTGTGCTTGTCGCTCAGCTCGGTTCGGGAGCGGCGCCGGACCGGGGTGATGACGGTGCCGCCGGCTCCGACGTAGCCCTTGTCCGCCAGGACCTCGAGGCCCAGCCCCGCGCAGACGGAGATGATGTTGTGCTCTCGCGCGGCCCTCACATCATGGGTTCCGCCGGGCAGGGCCGGTGAGATCCACAGCAACGCACCTGCGTCCGTCGTGATGACCTGCAGGTTCACCCCCTCACGACGAACCTTGCCGGAGTAGTGGCCTGCCGCCTGTACTCGGTCGGTCCCGGCGACCGTCCCGTCGAGCAGCACGTATCCGTCGCCGTGGTAGTGCGTGAGCGCCTCGGTGAGGGACGGCGCGAACGCGGCAAGACACTCGATCGTGTCGTGCACGTAACGCCAGGCTGTGGCCACGCTGATTCGGAATCCGGCTGCGATCTGTTCGAGGGTGTCGTGCTTGCGCAGGTAGACCAGGGTGCACCGGGCACGGTCATACGGCCGGAGCTTGCAGGACCGGTCCCCTTCAATCGCGACAAGGACCATCGTCACCATTTCGAGGAGTTCCAACTCCACGTCACACGCGGCAGGATAAGCGAACACCGGGGCATCTCCGCTGGTCAGGCCTGTTGTGGTGACCCGCCCAACCATGGAGATGCCCCGCGTGTTCCTCCCGCGTCAACAGCGAACCACGCCACACCCGCCAGAGCTACAGATGAAAAAGGCTCCCGGCGCCGGTTCTTGCTTTCTCTGATCTTCTTCACCCAGCTGCGAAGGGTCTTCCGGGTTCATTTCGAGTTCTCGGCCGACTTCAGAGATCGTCTTGCTCGACCGCAGCGCGATCTGGACAGCTTCCTCACGGAACTCCGGCGAGTATTTCTTCGGTGTGGCGGCGGCGTTCCTCGGGGGAGCGGCCGCTGGCCGAGCTGCCCGAGTCCACCACCGGGCGGGGCGACGACCCGGCCCTGCGGGTGGCGCTGCTGGACGCGCTGGCGCGGCTGGCGCCGAAGGACCGGGCCGTGGTGGTGCTGCGGTACTGGGAGGACCGCAGCGTGTGAACCGGGCCGGGATCGCCGTCGCGGACCCCCGGGTCGAGGGCAGCGGCAGTACGGAGCCGGCCGACGCGGGACGGGCCTCCATCACCTTCGGCGACGGCTGGGGGCGAGGCGACCGTCACCTTGTCCGTGCGCCGGGTCGACCCGGCGGACCCCGGGCTGAAGAAGCTGCTCGTCTGCCCGCCCCGGAAGGGCTCGCCCTACGAGGAGTGCACCAACCAGCCGGGCGACCGGGCCGTGAAGGGGTACACCGAGGCGGGCAGGGCGGGCGGCGTCAAGAGGTGGGCGGTCACCATGGTCTCCCCGAACGGTTACCTCATCGAGCTCGCCACCCAGAACGTGCAGGTGTCCGGGGCGGTGTCGCCCAAGGGCCGCAACCCGCGGATGAACCCGGGCAAGCTGCGGCACCTGGGGATGTTCGTCGACGCCTCCTTCACCCCGGACGGTGAGCCGAACACGTTCGGGACGGTCGAGCCCGGCGCGGAGGCGGAACCGGGTGACATCCTGCCGGTCCTCAAGTCCCTGCTGCCCAAGCGCCTGGAGGTGTACTCCGAGGGCGGCACCGGCGTGGACGGCCATGTCGTGGTGACCGACGGCCAGGGCCACATGACGTACATCGAGGCGGTACGCAACCTCGAGGACGTCACGTGGACCGAGACCCTGCCGGACGGGACCAAGGTCGCCACCCGGCGGCTGCCCGCCCAGGAACCGGGCGTCGTCCGCTGGCGGGTCGACTCGCTCAGGGTCAACGGCCTCCAGATGACGGTCTCCGCGTACAACGCCCCCACGCCCAAGTCGGCGAAGAGGGGCGCGGAGCCCCTGATCACCATGGCGGAGCTGAAGGCCATCGCCCTCAGCCGGACCTGGTTCCTGGCCCGCTAGGGAGCGTACGGAACGTATGGCGTCCGCCCGCAGCGCGCGGGCCGGGCGGGACTTCGCGGACCGGCCCCGGCCCCCTCACTTCGCGTCGGAGTAGCGCTCCACCGTGGCCGTCGTGAAGGGGAACCGAACCGGGGTGTCCCCGAACGCGATCCGCCCGGCCGTGTCACCGGCCGTGCGGATCGCCTCGGTGACGGCCGGGGCCTCCGCGGCGGGGCAGTGCACGATCACCTCGTCGTGCTGGAAGAAGACCAGCTCTGCCCGCATCCCCGCCAGCGCCTGCCGCAGCGCGGCCAGCATCAGCAGCGCCCAGTCGGCGGCGCTGCCCTGCACCACGAAGTTCCGGGTGAACCGGCCCCGCGCGCGGGCGTTCACCGACGCGTACCCCGGCGTGAACTCGCCGTCCGACAGCGGCTCCTCGGTGCCCTCCTGGGGGATGCCCGCCTCGTCCGCCTCCACCGCACCCGCGGCGCGCGGGCTCGTGCGCCCCAGCCAGGTGCGTACCAGCCGGCCCTCCTCGCCCGCCTTCGCCGCGTCGTCCACGTACGCCACCGCCAGGGGGAACCGGCGGCGCAGGGCCGCCAGGTTCTTCAGGCCGTCCCCGCTGGTCTGCCCGTAGATCGCGCCCAGCAGCGCCAGCTTCGCGTGGTCGCGGTCACCCGAGAACGCCCGGTCGGACAGGCGCGTGTACAGGTCGTCCGGGTGGCCCGCCACCTCCATCAGCCCCGGGTCGCGGGAGATCGCCGCCAGCACCCGGGGCTCCATCTGGGCCGCGTCCGCGACGACGAGCCGCCAGCCGTCGTCCGCGACGACCGCCTGCCGTATGACCTTCGGGATCTGCAGGGCGCCGCCGCCGTTGGTCGTCCAGCGCCCGCTGACCGTGCCGCCCGGAAGGTACTCCGGCCGGAAGCGCCCGTCCCGCACCCAGTCCTGGAGCCAGCTCCAGCCGTGCGCCGTCCAGATCCGGTACAGCTTCTTGTACGCGATGAGCGGCTCCACCGCCGGGTGGTCGATTTTCGCGAGCTCCCAGCGGCGCGTCGACCGCACCGTGATCCCCGCCCGGGCGAACGCCTTCACCACGTCGGCCGGCAGGTCGGGGCGCACCCGGCGCCCGAAGGCCGCCGACACCTGGTCCGCCAGCTCCGCCAGCCGGCGCGGTTCGCCGCCGCCCGCGTACCGCTCGCCCAGCAACTCGTGCAGCACCGCCCGGTGGACGTCCGCCCGCCACGGCAGGCCGGCCCGGTGCATCTCGGCGGCCACCAGCATCCCGGCGGACTCGGCCGCCGTCAGCAGCCGCATCCGCCCGGGGTGCTCGGCGGCCTCGTGTCTTCGGTGCTGGTCCGCGTACACCTCCAGCAGCGCCTCGAAGGGCAGGTCCAGCGCGGGCCGGGGGTCGAACAGTGACGACTGCGCGTGCGCGCCCGGCTCGGCCGCCCTCGGCGGCGGATCGGGCGGTACGGGCCGGTCGCGCAGCCGTGCCCAGGCCGCCGCCGCCGAACGGGGCTCGCCCAGCCGCCCCTCGTGCCCGAGCAGCAGCTGCTCGGCGTCCTCGATGTCGTAGCACCGCCCGACCCGGACACCGGCCGCGAGGAGCCGCGGGTACACGGCGCCGGTGGAGCGCCACACCCAGCGGCCGACGTCCGGCCGCGACCGGACCGCCTCGACGAGGTCGGGCTCGGTCAGCACCGGTCCGGCGGGCAGGCCGTCCTCACCGAGGGGGACGAGCCGCGCGCCACCGCCCCCGGAGTCGTCCACCGCCCAGCGTTCGTTCACGCATGCGAGTCTGGCACCCGGCACTGACAATCGGCGCGACCGGCGGTCACGCGGCGGCGTGGAAGAGGGCTGCCCCCGCCCCGGCCCGGACGTCCGGCGCGGCGGCTCACCGGACCGTACGGGCGGCGGTCAGCACCGACGACGTGACGGCCACGAGCGCGCAGCCGCCCAGAGCGGCGCCGACCGTGCCCCACGGGACGGCGATCACCACCGGGGCGGAGAGGGCGGCGAGGGCCGCGCCGAGTCCGGCGAGGCAGACCGCCGCCACCGCCGCGCCGAGCACCGCGCCGATCCCCACGGCGAGCAGCGTCTCGCCCGCGACGACCGCCAGGACCTGCGGGCGGGTCGCGCCGGTCAGCCGCAGCGCGCGCAGTTCCCCGCCCCGTACCGACGTGGCCGTCACCAGCGAGTTGGCGAGGGATATGGCGGTGTAGACCAGGGCGATGCCGAGCACCACGAGGAGACCGAGCCGGGTCTGCGGGCCGGTGCGCGGGGCCGCCCCGGCGTCCACGGTGGTGACCGTGCCACCGGTGGCCCGCAGCACGCCGGGATCCGTGCCGGGCGGGAGCCGTACGTCGATGCGGTCGACCGCCGCCGCGGGGGCGTTGGCGGCCGTGACGTACGGGCCGTTGTCACCCGTCCCGGTCGCGAGCACCGCGACGACGCGCAGCGACGCCTCCCGGCCGTCGCCCAGCCATACGTCGACGCGGTCTCCGACCGTCCGCCGCCCGGACTCGCCGTGGGCGATCTCCTCGTTGACGACGATCGAGCCGTCGTCCAGGTCCTTCAGGTCACCCGCCACGACGGGCAGGCGGGCGAGGTCCGCGAAGGCGGCCGGGTCGGTGACCGCCCGGGCCTCGTACCGCACGACGGCGGTGCGGCCGTCGCGGACGAAGACGCCGGTCGACGCGGTGGGGGAGAGCGTGGCGCCGGGGACCCGCACCGGGCGGAGGTTCTCGCCCGTCACCAGGTGGTCCGCCGCCGTGTGCCGCCGCGTCTCGGCCGCCTTCGCGGCGGTCACCGACGCCGCCGAGCCCAGCAGCGCCCCGGCCAGCGCGACGGTGACCAGGACGGGTGCGGCGACGGCGGCGGTCCGGCGCAGGGCGGCCGCCGTGTTCTCCCGTACGAGCATGCCCAGGGCACCGGGCAGGGGCAGCGTGCGTGCCAGCGGGCGGACGAGCAGCGGGGCGAGCAGGGCCACCCCGGTGATCAGCACCATCGGCCGAATCGTGTACGCCTTGCGCCTCAGCGGGTCCGACGGGTCGGTGAGCAGCGTCCAGGCGAGCAGGGCGGCGCCCGTGAGCAGCAGCGCCGTGCCCAGCAGGCGGCGGCCGGGGGGCAGCACGCCGCTGTCGACGTCGGCCTCCCGCAGCGCCTCCACCGGGCCGGTGCGCCCCGCCCGGCGCGCGGCCGCCCAGGCGCCGGTGACGGCGACGACCAGGCCCGTCCAGAAGGCGACGTGATACGGCCAGGCGGTGTCCCGGACGGTGAACCATTCGGGTGCGAGGCCGCCCTCGACCAGGACCCGGGCCAGCTCCGGCGCGCCCCGCGCCCCGAGTGCGCAGCCCGCGGCGGAGGCGGCGGCACCGAGGAGGGCCGCCTCGGTGAGCAGCGCCCGCCGGACCTGCCCGGGGGTCGCCCCGGCCGTGCGCAGCAGGCCGAACTCGCGTCGGCGCAGCGCCACCGCGAAGGCGAACGCCGACGCCACGACGAACACCGAGACGAAGGCGGTGACGCCGCCGGCCGTGCCCAGCAGGGCGTTCACCGTGACCAGGGCCTCCGCGTCCCGCGCCGGGCCCGCATCGGCCTGCCGGCGCTCGTCCCCGGTGACGACCCGGCCCCGGTCGCCGACGACCCGGCGTACGGCCTCGGGGTCGGCGTCCACGCCGACGGCGTCCGGGCGCCCGTCGGAGACCACCGTGCCGAGGGCGCGCAGTTCGCCGAGCAGCCGCGCGTCCACAGGGTGTGGATGGAACAGCTCGTGCGTCACGCGCCCGACGGTCAGCGTGTCCGTGCCGATCACCACCACCGGGGAGGCGGCGAACCGCTCGGGTGCCCGCTCCGGCGCGTCGAACGTCGACGCCAGGCCCAGGCCCATGGCCGTGAGCAGCCCCACGCCGAGGGCCAGCGCGAGGAAGCCGCCCACGAAGGCCGTCCAGCGGCCGCGCAGCCCGTGGACCGCGAGGCTCAGCACGCGGCACGCGCCGGGGAGGCCGGGGAGGCCGAGGACACCGGGGACGCCGACTCCAGTCCGGCCATCCGGCCCGCGACCGCCTCGGCGGTGGGTGCCGTCAGCTCGCCGGCGACCCGGCCGTCGAC
Organism: Streptomyces sp. NPDC045701; assembly: GCF_056432045.1. Classification (NCBI taxonomy): domain Bacteria; kingdom Bacillati; phylum Actinomycetota; class Actinomycetes; order Kitasatosporales; family Streptomycetaceae; genus Streptomyces; species Streptomyces sp. NPDC045701. The sequence goes on from NZ_JBWKJV010000027.1 coordinate 6,360, forward strand.
CAGGAAGACCACCCGGTCCGCGTAGGACGCGGCCACCGGATCGTGCGTGACCATGATGATCGTCCCGCCGTCCCGGTCCACGACCTCCCGCAGCATCCGCAGCACCTCACGGCTGGTCGTGGTGTCGAGCGCCCCGGTCGGCTCGTCGCCGAACAGCACGGCGGGCCGGGTGATCAGCGCCCGCGCGATCGCCACCCGCTGCTGCTGCCCGCCGGATAGCTCGCCCGGCCGGTGCCCGGCCCGGTCGGCGAGCCCCACGCGGGCGAGGGCCGCCCGCACGTCGGCCCGCGAGGGGCGCCGTCCGGCCAGCCGCAGCGGCAGGGCGACATTCTGCGCGGCGGTCAGCGACGGCAGCAGGTTGAACGCCTGGAACACGAACCCGATCCGGTCGCGCCGCAGCAGGGTCAGCCGCCGCTCGCTCAGCCCGCCCAGGTCGACCCCGGCCACCTCGACCCGTCCGCCCGTCGGCCGGTCGAGCCCCGCCGCGCACTGGAGGAGCGTCGACTTCCCGGACCCGGACGGGCCCATCACGGCGGTGAAGGACCCGGCGCGGAAGCCGAGGTCGACCCCGTCGAGGGCGGTGACGTCGCGGTAGGCGCGACGAAGGGCGGTGAGCCGTACGGCGGTGGTGGTCATGCCTCGAGCCAACCGTCTTCCCGGCTCCCGATCACGACCGCTGGCAGGTGTCTTCGGGGTAGGGCCGGCCCTACCCCCTGCGACCATGGACAGCGGCGGACACCGGAGCCGGCGTACCGAAAGAGGAGGCAGGGAGCATGTCAGCGGGGCACTCGGAGGCGGGCGTCGTCGAGCGGGCGTTCGCGGCGGCGCTGTACGCCGGGGACGACACCGCCCTGGACACGGGAGCCTCCCTCCTGGCCGCCGACCCGGCCGCGGACGCGGAACTGGCGCGCCGGGGCGAGGAGTTCGTACGCCGTGCCTGGCAGCGCGGCTGGCAGCCGGCCGACGTCGTCCGGCTGGTACGCCGCGACCTGGACGAGCACCACGTACGGCTGGTGGCGGGGCTGATCGCGGCCGAGATCCGCGGGTACGAGCAGTTGCCGCCCCGGTGGGCCGAGCAGGTCGCCGTGCTGGGCGACACCGGCTGGCGGGCCGACCGTTTCTCCTACGCCACCGCCGTGCTGGAGCTGTACCGGCTGCTCGCCCGCCTCCCGGCGATCGAGCCGGTGGGCCCCGCGCCGGGCACGTCACCGCTGTACGCGCCGCCGGCGCACGGCGAGCCGCGCGTGCTGGGCCGGATCCGGGCGCTGCTGGCCAAGGCGGAGGCGACCGGGTTCCCGGAGGAGGCCGAGGCGCTCACCGCGAAGGCGCAGGAGCTGATGGCCCGGTACAGCCTGGACGAGGCGGCGCTGGCGGCCCGCACGCACAGCCCGGAGGAACCCGGCGCCCTGCGGATCGGCGTGGAGGCGCCGTACGAGACGGCCAAGGCGATCCTGCTGGACGCGGTGGCGTCGGCGAACCGCTGCCGGGCCGTGTGGAACGAGGCGTTCGGCTTCTCGACGGTCGTCGGCTTCGAGCCGGACCTGGAGGTCGTCGAGCTGCTGTACACCTCGCTGCTGGTCCAGGGCACGGGCGCGATGACGAAGGCGGAGGCCGAGCAGAGGGCGGGGGGCCGCAAGCGTACGAAGACGTTCCGCCAGTCGTTCCTGCTGGCGTACGCCCACCGGCTCGGCGACCGGCTGGCGTCCACCTCCGAGCGGGTCACGGCCGGGGAACCGTCACTGCTGCCGGTCCTGGCGGCGCGGGACGTGGCGGTGACGGACCGGGCGGACCGGATGTTCCCCGAGACGACCACGGCCCGGGTGCGGGGGGCCACCGACGAGGCGGGCTGGCACCACGGCACGGCGGCGGCCGACCGGGCGCGCACGGACCACGGCCGGACGGCCGGCCGCGGACGGGGCCGGCTGCCCGGGTAGCGGCGGGAGCGGCACCCCGGGGCGCGCCGCCTTCACGAACGGGACGACGCGGCGTCGTCGCGCCGGGCCCGGGGCGTGGCGTGCGGATTCGCCGGTCCGGCGCCGCCGGGGCGCGCACGGGACCACGGCCGGCCGGGGACACCCCCTAAGGCGTCTCCGCCTTCGTGAGCGTGTCCTTCGCGCCACCCGCCCAGGTGACGACGAGCACCAGGGCGTGGCCCTTCTTGACGGTGACGCTGACGGGCCTGCCGCCCGTGAGCCCCACCCAGGACCCGTCCGCCGCGCCGGGGGCGGCGGGAGGGGCGGACGGGGACGGGGCGGGGGGCGCGGAGGTGGCCGGTGACGCGGCGGGGCCGCCGGACGGCCGCCCGCCGGCGGTGGCGCCGGCGCGCCGCTGGTCGGGGCCGCCGCCGCAGCCGGCCAGTGCGAGAACGGCGGCGGCACCCGCCGCCGCGACGACCCCGGTACGTACGAGCCTGTGCGCGTCCACGCCACGTCTCCCCAACGTCAGTGCCGGAAACGCGCGCCAAGCTACCAGCCGGTAGGGCCCGCTACCAGGACGACTTGGTGACTCCGGGCAGGAACCCGGCGTGCGCCTGCTTCCGCAGGTTCACCCGGGAGAGCCCGAACCGGCGCAGGTGGCCGCGCGGGCGGCCGTCCACGCTGTCGCGGTTGCGGACGCGGGTGGGGCTGGCGTCCCGCGGCTGGCGGCGCAGCTCCGCCCGGGCGGCGAGCCGTTCGGCCTCCGGGGTGCCGGGCCGCCGAATGATCTCCTTCAGCTCGGCGCGGCGGGCCGCGTACCGCTCGACGACCGCCTTGCGCCGCTCATTGCGCGCGATCTTGCTCTTCTTGGCCATCAGACCTTCACCCCGCGGGCGCGGATCCGGGCCACGGCGGCCTCGATCCCGATGGTGTCGACGGTCTTGATGCCCTTGGTGGACAGGGTGAGCCGGACGTACCGGCCCTCGCTGGGCAGCCAGTAGCGCTTGCGCTGGACGTTGGGGTCGAAGCGCCGGGGCGTACGCCGGTGCGAGTGCGAGACGCGGTTGCCGAAGCCCGGCTGGGCGCCGGTCAGCTGGCAGTGGGCGGACAAGGGTGACCTACCTCTCTGAGGCTCTGATGGAAATGGAAACCATTTCCATCTACTCTAGCGCCATGGCCCGCAACGAACTCCGACCGGTCATCAAGCTCCGGTCCACCGCCGGCACCGGCTACACCTACGTGACCCGCAAGAACCGCCGTAACGACCCCGACCGCATGACGCTGCGCAAGTACGACCCGGTCGCCGGACGGCACGTCGACTTCCGAGAGGAGCGCTGAGGCGCCGTGAAGCAGGGAATCCACCCCACGTACGCACCCGTGGTCTTCCGTGACAAGGCGGGCGGCTTCGCCTTCCTGACCCGGTCCACCGCGACCAGTGACAAGACGGTCGAGTGGGAGGACGGCAACACGTACCCCGTTATCGACGTCGAGATCTCCTCCGCGAGCCATCCCTTCTACACGGGCCAGGCGCGCGTGCTGGACACGGCCGGGCGCGTGGAGCGGTTCGAGCAGCGGTACGGCCGGCGCCACGGGGCCCGCTGATGCTGTCCGTCGCTCTCGTCGGCGGGCTGCACGCCGAAGCCCGCGCCGCCGCCGTGGAGCGGCTGCGCACCACCGTCCCCGGCAGCGTGGCGCTCCACCACGACCTGACGGCCGCCGCCGAGCGCGGCACGGTCAGGCGCACCGTGCGCGACGCGACCGGCCTCCTGTCGGCGGACGAGACCCCGCTCGTCAACGACTGCGCGTGCTGCGCGCTGCGTGAGGACCTGGTGCCCGAGCTGGAGCGGCTGGCGGACAGCGCCGTCGGCGGGGCGACGCGGCTGGCGGTGGTCGAGCTGTGGGACTCCGTCGAGCCCCAGGCGATGGCCGAGGTGGTCGCGGCGGCCGGGCTGACGATCGGCTCCGTGATCACCGCCGTCGACCCGGCCCTGGTGCTGCCCTGCCTCGGCAACGGCGACGACCTCCGGGAGGCGGGTCTCGCCGCGGCCGCCACCGACCGGCGGACGGTCGCCGACACCTGGGCGCGCCAGCTGGAGTACGCGCCGGTGCTCGCCGTCCTGGACGGCCCTGAGGCCGACGACGAGGACCGGGCGCTGCTCGCCCAGCTCCACCGACGGCCCGCCGGGTGGAGCTGCCGGACGGGGACCTGGCCGCCGCCGCGCTGGCCGGGTTCGACGTCGAGGCCGCGGCGGCCGCCCAGCACCCGGCCTGTGCGCTGCTGCCGCAGGAGGCGGACGCGCACGGCGTCGGTACGTACGTGTGGCACCGGAGTCGCCCGTTCCACCCGGAGCGGCTGTACGCGGCGCTGGAGGACCTGTGCTGCGCGGCCGCCCGCAGCCGGGGGCGGTTCTGGCTGGCCGACCGGCCCGACACGCTGCTGGCCTGGGACGCGGCGGGCGGCGCCCTGTGCGTCGAGCCCGGCGGACCGTGGCTCGCCTCGCTGCCGGACGCCGCCTGGGAGATGGTCCCGCCGGTGCGCCGGGCGGCGGCCGCGCTGGACTGGCACCCCGAGCACGGGGACCGCTGCCAGCACCTGGTCTTCACCTCGCCCGGCCTGGACCGTGAGGGGCTCGCCGAGCTTCTCGACTCCTGCCTGCTCACCGACGCGGAGTACGCCGCGGGCCGCGAGGCCTGGCAGCGGATCCCGTCCTCATTCGACGCCCTCCTGGAGGTCTGACCCCATGTCCCCGCGCCGCCCGGCCGGCCGCAAGCCCGCCAGGTCCCGCCCCAACCCCCTGGACCGCGACGGCATCACCTACATCGACTACAAGGACACCGACCTGCTGCGGAGGTTCCTCTCGGACCGGGGCAAGATCCGCAGCCGGAGGGTGACACGCGTGTCGGCCCGCCAGCAGCGGCAGTTGGCCCGGGCGATCAGGAACGCACGGGAGATGGCCCTGCTGCCGTACTCCTCCTCGGCACGCTGACGACCTCGGCGTGCGCACCCGGCCCCCTCGGCGTACGCATGTCCGGTACGAGGCCCTCCTTCCGGGAGGGCCTTTTCGTATGTCGTGGAGGAAGGAGGGAGCCAACGGAGCCCGCCGTACGTCTCTATGGTCGTACGGGGGAGTAGCAAAGCGGCTGTAACCACAGGACCACCCCCCGTGCACGTGCATCTGCACATGCAATCAGTGCGTCGACCTAGCTATGATCCCGATAGTTGACACCTGCAACATGTATCTCGGGGAGCGTCCTGTGCACCACGTGTACAACGGCATGGCGGCCACGGAGCTTCACGGCGTCGTATGGCAGAAGAGCAGGCACAGCAACTCGCAGGGCTCGTGCGTGGAGTTCGCCAAGCTGCCCGGCGGGGATGTGGCCGTGCGGAATTCCCGGCATCCCGACGGGCCGGCGCTGGTGTACACCCCGGCGGAGATAGAGGCCCTGCTGCTCGGGGTCAAGGACGGCGAGTTCGACCACCTGGCAGCCGGCTGAGGCCCTCGGACCCAGGGGCGCCCGCCGGGGCGCCCCTGGGACGTTCGTGCCGCCGGTCCGTCCGGCGCCCGGCGTTCCGTCCGCCGGCCGTGTGCCCTACGGCGTCTGCGGTGTCTGCCGCGCCTGCGGCGCGTCGGGCGTCTCCGAGAGGCGGAACAGGGCCCACACCACCTTGCCGTGCAGCGTGCCCGCCAGCTGGTGCCAGCCCCAGCTGTCGCTGAAGGACTCGACCAGGAACAGTCCCCGGCCGGACTCGGCGGAGAAGTCCTCGTCGGACTCGCGCGCCGTGGGGCTGTCCGGGCTGGGGTCGCGCACCGCGCACACCAGGCGGCTCGCCCAGCGCATCAGATGCAGCCGTACCGGCGGGTCGTGCGGCGCCTCGCGGGGCCGGTCGGCGGGCAGGGCGTGCCGGAGCGCGTTGGTGACGAGTTCGGACACCACCAGGGCGACGTCGTCGAACCGGTCGGTGAGGTCCCACTGGGCGAGCGTCGTGCTCGTGAACTTCCGTGCCCCGCGCACCGCTTCATAGCGGGCGGGCAGCGCGCACGAGGCGGAGCTGGAGACGGAAGCGGCGTCGATCGGCGGAAGCCCCTGCCTTAAAGGCTCGAGCATGGTCGATCCATTCGTCCCCATGCGAGGCACTCCCGGGATTCGCGGCTGTGGTGCGACAACACGAACGACTACGCAGGTGCGCGGGCCCCATGGTTCCGAATGCGACCACCTGATGCAAGGGCAGATGCACGTGCACGCGCCCGACCTGTCCCTCCCCGTGCCGGTTGCTGGCCATATCTTCCGTCCCCCAGTTTCACCCGCAGGACGCTCACGGGGTCGCGACTCGGTCAAGGCTTCGTCTTTGCGTAACCGTCCGAGTACGCGGTGAAGCGTTTTGGTGGCAGAATCCGGCGTCTCGGAGTTCGGGGGTGCTCCGTCGTACACATCAGCGATGGGGAGGGTTGGAGACGTGACCGCAAGTGAGTCGAGCGGTTCCGTGGTGCGGCGCATCCTGCTGGGTTCGCAACTGCGGCGGCTGCGCGAGTCGCGCGGCATCACGCGCGAGGCCGCCGGTTATTCGATCCGGGCGTCCGAATCCAAGATCAGTCGTATGGAGTTGGGCAGGGTGAGCTTCAAGGCGAGGGACATCGAGGACCTGCTCACGCTGTACGGCGTCACCGACGACGCCGAGCGCGAGTCCCTCCTCGGTCTCGCCCGCGAGGCCAACGTGGCCGGCTGGTGGCACAGTTACGGAGACGTCCTGCCCGGCTGGTTCCAGACGTACATCGGTCTGGAGGGTGCCGCCTCGCTGATCCGCATCTACGAAGTGCAGTTCGTGCACGGGCTGTTGCAGACGGAGGCGTACGCGCACGCCGTCGTCACCCGCGGCATGCCGGGTGCCCCGCGCGCGGAGATCGACCGGCGCGTGGCACTGCGCCTGGAGCGCCAGAAGGTCCTCGTCTCCGAGCGGGCCCCGCACTTTCACGCCGTTCTCGACGAAGCCGCCCTGCGCCGCCCGTACGGCGACCGGGAGGTGATGCGCGACCAGCTCAAGCACCTCATCGAGGTCTCCGAGCAGCCCAACGTCACCCTTCAGGTCATGCCCTTCAGCTTCGGCGGACACGCGGGCGAGAGCGGTGCGTTCACCATGCTCCGCTTCCCCGAGTCCGACCTCTCCGACATCGTCTACCTGGAGCAGCTGACGAGCGCGCTCTACCTCGACAAGCGCGAGGAAGTGGCCCAGTACGAGCGGGTGATGGAACGGCTGCATCAGGACAGCCCGGGCCCCGAGGAGAGCCGCGACGTTCTGCGGGGGCTCCTCCAACTCACGTGACCCGCCAGTAGGATGACGTCCCATCAAACGCGTCGTCATGAGCGTGTCATGAGAGCGGTGCGCGCCCTCGGGAAGGGATGGCATGTCCTACTTCACAGACCTGGCCCTGCAGTACATAGACGGTGAGTGGCGGGCCGGCGGCGGCTCGTGGGACATCATCGACTTCAACCCGTACAACGAGGAGAAGCTCGCCTCCATAACCGTGGCCACGGTCGAGGAAGTGGACCAGGCCTACCGGGCGGCCGAGCGGGCCCAGCGCGCGTGGGCGGACACCAACCCGTACACCCGCCGTGCCGTCTTCGAGCGGGCGCTGCGGCTCATCGAGGAGCGCGAGGACGAGATCACCGAGGCGATCATCGCGGAGCTCGGCGGGACGCGCACCAAGGCGGCCTTCGAGCTGCACCTGGCCAAGGAGTTCCTGCGCGAGGCGGTCAAGCTGGCGCTGCGGCCCGAGGGCCGCATCCTGCCCTCGCCGGTCGACGGCAAGGAGAACCGCCTCTACCGGGTGCCCGTAGGCGTGGTCGGGGTCATCAGCCCGTTCAACTTCCCCTTCCTGCTCTCCATCAAGTCCGTCGCCCCGGCGCTCGCCCTCGGCAACGCGGTCGTGCTCAAGCCCCACCAGAACACCCCGATCCTCGGCGGCGCCCTGGTCGCGAAGATCTTCGAGGACGCCGGGCTCCCGGCCGGACTGCTCAACGTGGTGATCACCGACATCGCGGAGATCGGCGACGCCCTGATCGAGCACCCGGTGCCCAAGGTCATCTCCTTCACCGGGTCCGACCGCGTCGGCAAGCACGTCGCCACCGTCTGCGCCGCCCACTTCAAGCGGTCCGTCCTGGAACTCGGCGGCAACAGCGCCCTCATCGTGCTGGAGGACGCGGACATCGACTACGCCGTCGACGCGGCCGTCTTCAGCCGGTTCGTGCACCAGGGGCAGGTGTGCATGGCCGCCAACCGGGTGCTGGTCGACCGATCGGTGCTGCGGGAGTTCACCGACAGGTTCGTCGCCAAGGTCCGCGGGCTCAAGTCCGGCGACCCCGCCGACCCCACCACCCACATCGGCCCGCTCATCAACTCCTCCCAGGCCGAGGCCGTGACCACACTGGTCGACCAGGCGGTCGCCGCCGGCGCGTCGGCGCTCGTACGCGGCACCGCCACCGGCAACGTGGTGGCGCCCACCGTGCTGACCGACGTGCCGGCCGACTCCCCGGTCCTGGGCCAGGAGATCTTCGGGCCCGTCGTGATGCTCATCCCCTTCGACGGGGAGGACGAGGCGGTACGGATCGCCAACGACACCCCGTACGGGCTCAGCGGTGCCGTCCATACGAGTGACGTCGAGCGTGGCGTACGGATCGCCCGGCGCATCCACACGGGCATGATCCACATCAACGACGGCACCGTCCACGACGAGCCGATCGTGCCCTTCGGAGGCGAGAAGCACTCAGGTGTGGGGCGGCTGAACGGCGAATCCACGGTGGATGCCTTCACCACCCACAAGTGGATCTCCATCCAGCACGGCCGGAGCCGTTTCCCCTTCTGAGTGCCCTGGTGGCCGCGAGTTGAGGACAGAACCTGACCGCGAGGGTCCGTAGGTTGGTTGTCGTAAGGCACCGACCCGAAAGGCGGACAGGTCATGGTCACGCACGTTCCTTCAGAGGCCCACGGCGACGAGCGCGGCGCGCTGCTGAACTTCATCGAGGCGCAGCGCGGCGCACTCCGCCGGTCGGTGATCGGGCTGACCGAGGAGCAGGCCGCCTCCCGTCCCAGCGCCAGCGAGCTGTCGCTCTCGGGGCTGCTCAAGCACGTCGCCGAGACGGAGCTGGGGTGGCTGCGGATGGCGCAGCAGCAGCCGAACGAGAGGCAGCGCACCCAGGAGACCTGGGCGGACGGCTTCCGGCTGGAGGAGGGCGAGTCGATCCCGGCCGTGCTCGCCTTCTGGGACGGGGTCGCCAAGGAGACCGAGGAACTGCTGCGGACGGTGCCGAGCCTGGACGACACCTTCCCGCTGCCCGACGCGCCCTGGTACCCGAAGGACGCCCGGGTCTCGATGCGGTGGCTGGGCATGCACCTGGTCGAGGAGATCGCCCGGCACGCCGGCCACGCCGACATCATCCGCGAGTCGCTGGACGGCAAGGGCGCCTTCGACCTGATCGCGCTCGAACGGGGCTGACGCCCGGCGGGACGCGCGCGTGGGCCGGCCGCCCGCTGCGGCCGGAGCGCCCTGCGTACCCTGGTCGGGACCGACCAGGAAGGTGCGTGAGGAGATGTCGGCGATCCGGTTGCTGGTGCTGGGGGCCGTGCGCCGGCACGGGCGGGCGCACGGCTACCAGATCCGCAACGACCTGGAGTTCTGGGGCGCGCACGAGTGGTCCAGCGCCAAGCCGGGCTCCATCTACCACGCGCTCAAGCAGATGGCCAAGCAAGGGCTCCTGCACGCCTACGAGACGGCGCCGAGCACGGCCGGCGGGCCTCCGCGCACCGAGTACGAGATCACCGACAAGGGCACCGAGGCGTACTTCGCGCTGCTGCGCGAGTCCCTGACGGCGTACGACCAGAGGACCGACGTCCTGTCGGCGGGCGTCGGCTTCATCGTCGACCTGCCCCGCGAGGAGGCGGTCGCGCTGCTCAAGCGGCGGATCGAGGGCCTGGAGCGGTGGCGGGCGGGCGTCACGGAGTACTACACGCCCGCCGACGGGCCGGAGTCGCTCGGCCACATCGGCGAGATCATGAACATGTGGGTGCACTCGGCCGACGCGGGCGCCGCGTGGACGCGGGGGCTGATCGAGCGCATCGAGCGCGGCGCGTACACGTTCGCCGGTGAGGGCGAGCCCTTCGTGGGCGTCCTGGCGGACGGCGAGGAGAACCCGTACGCGACGGGGATCCCGCACCCCGGAGACCTGCGCTAGCCGGTTCCGCCGGGGCGGTGCGGGTGCCCGCTCGGGGGCGTGGCGGCGACGGCTTGCACCTCACGTCGCGTGAGGGGCCAGGCTGGTCCGCGTACCGAGAAGAAGGGAGCGGAGAGGCCGTGAGCTACTCCGTGGGACAGGTCGCCGCTTTCGCCCGCGTCACGGTGCGGACCCTGCACCACTACGACGAGATCGGGCTGCTCTCCCCGAGCGGCCGCAGCCACGCGGGCCACCGGCGTTACGACGACGCCGACCTCGACCGGCTGCAGCGGATCCTGTTCTACCGGGAGCTGGGCTTCCCGCTCGACCAGGTCGCGGTCCTGATCGACGACCCCGACGCGGACCCGCGGGAACACCTGCGGCGCCAGCACGAGCTGCTGACCGCGCGGATCGCCGAGCTGCAGAAGATGGCCGAGGCCGTCGAACACGCCATGGAGGCCAGGAAGATGGGCATTGACCTCACGCCCGAGGAGAAGTTCGAAGTGTTCGGGGACCACGACCCCGACCAGTACGAGGAGGAGGTGCGCCGGCGCTGGGGCGACACCGACGCCTACCGCGAGTCGGCCCGCCGGACGGCGCGCTACACCAAGGCCGACTGGCAGCGCATGAAGGAGGAGGCGGCCGACTGGGGCGACCGCTACCAGGCCGTCATGGCCGACGGTGAACCGCCGACGAGCGAGCGGGCGATGGACCTGGCGGAGGAACACCGCCGGCAGATCGTCCGGTGGCACTACGAGTGCACCTACGAGATCCACCGGTGCCTCGCGGACATGTACGTCGGGGACGAGCGCTTCACCGCGTACTTCGACGCCATGCGGCCGGGGTTCGCCCAGCACCTCCACGGCGCGATCCACGCCAACGCCGCCCGCCACGCCTGAGCGGTCGCCCCCGCACGGGCTCCCGGTCCCGGGCCCGCTCCGGCCCCAGGCCCGGACCCCCGTGCGGGGCGGGCGCGGGGCCGGGCGTCCGGTCGGGAGGGGGCGTGGAACCGGGAGGGCGGGGCAAGCGTTGATAGCTTTGGGCAGCCGTCCCCGCCCACCGACCCAGGAGCCCCGGAACCCGTGAATACGCTTGCGCTCGGACCGAGCTGGCTGGACCCGGACTACCTCATCGAGACCTTCGGCCTCATCGGCGTCCTGGTCATCGTCTTCGCCGAGTCCGGACTGCTGATCGGTTTCTTCCTCCCCGGTGACTCACTGCTGTTCACCACGGGCCTGCTGGTCACCACCGGTGTGCTCGACACCCCGTTGTGGGTGGTGTGCACCCTGGTCGTGCTGTCCGCGATCATCGGCGACCAGGTGGGGTACCTCTTCGGCCGCAAGGTCGGACCGGCCCTTTTCCGGCGTCCGGACTCCCGGCTCTTCAAGCAGGAGAACGTGGAGAAGGCCCATGAGTTCTTCGAGAAGCACGGCCCCAAGTCGCTGATCCTCGCCCGGTTCGTACCGATCGTCCGGACCTTCACGCCGATCATCGCCGGTGTGAGCCGGATGAACTACCGCTCGTTCCTCACCTTCAACATCATCGGCGGTCTCCTCTGGGGCGCCGGTGTGACGCTGCTCGGGGCGTCGCTGGGCAAGATCGAGTTCGTTCACAAGAACATCGAGGCCATCCTCATCCTCATCGTGCTGATCTCGGTCGTCCCGATCGTGATCGAGTACCTGCGCGCCCGGTCCCAGAGCAAGAAGCAGTCGGCCGCCGAGGACGGGGCGCCGCAGGCCCCGCGCGGACGGCACGCCAAGCGCTGACGGCGCCGCCCCTTTCCGGTGCGGGTGTCCGCGGTGTCCGTCGGTGGGTCGTGGGGTGAGCCCGGAGGGGCCGACCCCGGCCCACCGGCAGCACCGCACACCGCCCGCCCCGCGGCAACCCGGCCCCGACCGGGTCAGAAGCCGCGCGTGCGCTTGGCCGCGCGGCGCAACGCCGCGGAGCCGGGAGCGCGGATGAACAGGCGGGCCATCTCGCCGCCCAGGTTCACGCCGATCGCGATGGCCAGCGCCAGCGCGGCGGCCCGCGCCAGGGAGGTGAACCCGGCGTCCATGTTGTTCTGCGCGATGTTCAGCACCCCGAAGTACGTGGCGCTGCCGGGCAGCAGCGGCCCGATCGCCGCCGTCACGTACGGCAGGGACGAGGTGTGCTCGTACCGGGCCATGAGCTGCCCGAACAGGCCCACCAACCCCGCCGCCACCGCCGTCGCCATCACCGTCGAGCCGCCCGCCGTCACCGCTATCGACGCGTAGATCACCCACGCGGCGGCCCCGTTCAGCGCCACGAACAGCACCGTGGAACGTTCCTGCTGGAGCAGCACCGCGAAGGTCACCGACAGCAGCACCGCCGCCAGGATCTGGATGACCGGCCGCTCGACCGCGTTGAGCACGCCCTCGGGGTTGAGCTTGGCGCCGAGCTGGACGCCGCCGTACAGGACGGAGAGCACGCCCACCACGATGGCCACGAAGAAGTACCCGACCTCCAGCAGGCGCGCCGAGGCGGTGATGTAGAAGCCGGTCAGCCCGTCCTGCACGGCGGCCACCAGCGCCCGTCCCGGGATGAGCGCGAACAGCCCACCGGTGATCACCGCGTTCGGCTGGAGCCCCGCGTGCAGCAGGCTCACCGTCACGCCCAGCGCGGCCGGCGGCACGGCGGCCACCGCGAACTGGTAGAACTCCGGCAGCCCGCGCCCCGCGCAGAGCCAGGCCAGCCGGTCGCCCAGCATCGCGCCGGCCGCCGCGATCAGGAACACGGCCATGTCGCCGCCCAGCAGCATGGACGCGGCGCCCGCGAGCCCGCCGGCCGCCACGGTGAGCACCCAGCCGGGGTAGGGGTGCCGGTTGCGGCGGATCTCCGCGAGGCGCCGGTACGCCTCCTCCAGCGAGACCTCGTAGTCCTCGGCGTTGATGTCGGCGACCAGCGTGTAGACCGCCGACAGGCGGTTGTAGTCGGTGCCACGACGGCGCACGGTCCGGTTCGCCGTGACGGGGTCGTCCACCAGCGAGGGCTGGTACGTGATCGACAGCAGCGTGAAGGTGACCGTCGGCTCGCAGCGATCGAGCCCGTACGAGCGGCAGATCGCGAACATCGCCGCCTCGACGTCCTCCGCGCCCTCGCCGCCCGCCAGCAGCAGCTCGCCGATGCGCAGCGTCAGGTCGAGCACGCGCGGCACGGCGGGCCCCGTGTCGTCCTGCTTCTGCACCGGCTCCGGCACCGGCCGCTCGCTCACCGGCATCCGCAGCATGGTGCGCATCCGGTCCTGCCACGGCGCGTCCTTGGACAGCCGTATGGCGGGGAACCCCTCGGCGGGCGTGAAGGCGGCGGGCGACTCCTTCGCCGAATACGTGCGCGGCGGGGCGAACGCCGACCCCTCCGGCTCGGCGGGAACCTCGGGCACCAGCCCCGGGGGGAGGGCGAACTCCGACGTCGTCTGCTGGTCCTCCTCGGGACCGGAAGGCTGCTCCACGCCCGGTGGCGGCGCGAAGGCGCTGTGTGCCTCGTCCGACTGAGGCTTACGGTCCTCCGGACCGTCCGTCTCCGGCGCCACTGTGCTCGTCCTCGCTCCCGTCCGACCCATCCGACCCGCCTGCCCAGTATGGGCACGGCCAAGGGCCTCCACGCGACGACGGGCGGTGCACCCGAGGGGTGCACCGCCCGTCATACGGAAAAAAGGGGCTCAGTGAGCGCCGCCCTGCGCCTCCAGGCGCTTGACGGAGGCCTCGATCTCGGCCTCGGCCTCGGCGCGGCCGACCCAGTTGGCGCCCTCGACGGACTTGCCGGGCTCCAGGTCCTTGTAGACCTCGAAGAAGTGCTGGATCTCCAGGCGGTCGAACTCCGACACGTGGTGGATGTCGCGCAGGTGCTCCATGCGGGGGTCCGAGGCCGGGACGCACAGCAGCTTGTCGTCGCCGCCCGCCTCGTCCGTCATCCGGAACATGCCGATGGCGCGGCACTTGACCAGCACACCCGGGAAGGTCGGCTCGTCCAGGATGACCAGCGCGTCCAGCGGGTCGCCGTCCTCGCCCAGGGTGCCCTCGACGAAGCCGTAGTCGGCCGGGTAGACGGTCGACGTGAAGAGGTGGCGGTCCAGTCGGATACGACCGGTCTCGTGGTCCACCTCGTACTTGTTCCGCGACCCCTTCGGGATCTCGATGGTGACGTCGAACTCCACGGGTGGCTCCTCCAAGATCAACACAAAACGTCGGGTGATACTGCTCCCCCAGCAGGACCGGACCGCCGTGCTCACCGGGGGCGCCGTGCTCGCGGCACAGCTCAGTGGTTAAGTGTCCCTCACGCAACCGTGTGCTCGCGAAAGGGGCTGGTCAGCCGTGCTGGAGCCGAAGCTGGTGCAGCTCACCGCGGGTTCCGCCGTGCTCGGCCTCGTCCTGGCGACCGGGGCGGTGACCCTGGCCGGACCCTGGGACTCGGGTCAGCGTACGGCCGAGCGCGCCCGGGCCGCCGCCCAGGCTCGTACAGGTGGCGCAGATCACCACGCGGCCGGCCCCGGACGGCCCGCCCCCGCCCCGGCCCCCAGCGCCCCCGGCGTCCTCACGGCCCTCACCGCGCCACGGACCGAGGCCGCCCCGGAGCCCGCCGCGCCGCCCGCCTCCCTGGCGGCCGCCCTCGGCCCGCTGCTCGCCGACCCGGGGCTCGGCCCGCTGCGCACGGCGTCCGTCGTCGACGCCACGACGGGAAAGCGGCTGTACGGGAACGGGGCCGCCACCGCCATGACACCCGCCTCCACCATCAAGATCGCCACCTCGGCCGCCGCCCTCACCGCCCTCGGCCCCGACCACCGCATCCCCACCACGACCGTCGCAGGCCCCGACGCCCGGCGGGTCACCCTCGTCGGCGGCGGCGACCCCACCCTCGACCGGGCCCGGCTGACCGCCCTGGCCGCCGACACCGCCCGCGCCCTGCGCTCCCGCGGCGTCACCGCCGTCACCCTGACGTACGACACCTCCCGCTACACCGGCCCCGAACGGCACCCCATCGGCGTCAACGACAACATCGCCCCGGTCACCGCCCTGATGACCGACGAGGGCCGCCTCGACAGGTCCACCGCCGGCCCCGCCCCGCGCTCCACCGACCCCGCCGGCGACACCGCCCGCGCCTTCGCCGCCCTGCTCGGCGGACACGGCGTCACCACCGGCAAGGCCCCCGCACGCGCGCGTGCGCCCAAGAAGGCCGTGCCCCTCGCCAAGACCTGGTCCGAGCCGCTGTCCGCACTCGTCGAGCGCGCCCTGACCCACAGCGACAACGACCTCGCCGAGGCCCTCGCCCGCCAGACCGCGATCGCCTCCGGGCTGCCCGCGAGCTTCGACGGTGCCGGCCGTGCCGTCGCCCAGCGGCTGCGCGAGCTGCGCGTACCGCTCGGCGGGGCCAGGTTCGCCGACGGCAGCGGCCTGGACCGCCGCGACCGGCTCTCCGCCGCCCTGCTCACCGCGCTGCTCGCCCGGGCGGCCGACCCCGCCCGCCCGCAGCTGCGCCCGGTCCTCACCGGCCTGCCCGTCGGCGGCTTCAGCGGCACCCTCGCCGACCGCTACACCGACGGATCCCCGGGCGCGAAGGGCGCCGGCCTGGTACGGGCCAAGACCGGCACCCTGACCGGCGTGAACACCCTGGCCGGCACGGTGGTGACCGCCGACGGCCGCCTGCTGGCCTTCGCGTTCCTCGCCGGGCGCACCCCGTCCGCCGCCGCCGCCCAGCCCGCCCTCGACAAGCTCGCCGCCGCGCTCGTCCCGTGAGCCGGTCGGCGCCGCACCCTGACCCGATCCGGCGCCGAGCACGTACGGTTGACGCATGACGAGCATCGGTGGTGCCGAGATGGTCGACTGGAAGCTCGCGGTCGCGACCGCGACCCGACTGGTCCGCCCAGGGCCCGAGGGGAGCCGCGAGGAGGCCCGCGCGGTCGTCGCCGAACTGCGGCGGCACGCCAAGGCGTCCGAGGAGCACGTCCGGGCCTTCACCCGGATGATCCCCGAGGGGCACGAACCGGAGGACACCCCTGTCCTGGTGGTCGACCGGGCCGGCTGGATCAGGGCCAACGTCGCCGGTTTCCGCGAGCTGCTCAAGCCGCTGCTGGAGAAGATGCAGGAGCGCCGCTCCAGCAGCCCCGGCGGGGCCGTGTTCGGCGCGGTCGGCGGCAAGGTGACCGGCGTCGAGCTGGGCATGCTGCTGTCGTTCCTGGCCTCCCGGGTCCTCGGGCAGTACGAGACGTTCGCCCCCGCCACCCGGGAGCTCCCGGCCGGCGAGAACGGCGGCGGCCGGCTGCTGCTGGTGGCGCCGAACATCGTCCACGTCGAGCGGGAGCTGGACGTCGCCCCGCACGACTTCCGCCTCTGGGTGAGCCTCCACGAGGAGACGCACCGCACCCAGTTCACGGCCGTTCCGTGGCTGCGCGACCACCTCCGGGGCGAGATCCAGTCATTCCTCGCCGCGACCGACGTGGACCCGATGACGGTCCTGGAGCGGCTGCGGGAGGCCGCCCAGGCCCTGACCGGCGCCCGCCCCGAGGGCGAGGAGGACGAGGGCGGCCGCTCCCTCGTCGAGCTGGTCCAGACGCCCGAGCAGCGCGAGATCCTCGGCCGCCTCACCGCCGTGATGTCGCTGCTCGAAGGCCACGCGGACTACGTGATGGACGGCGTCGGCCCGCAGGTCGTGCCGTCGGTGGCGGAAATCCGGGAGAAGTTCCAGGAGCGCCGGGCCAAGGGCGCCTCCCGGCTGGACCAGGCGGTGCGCCGGCTGCTGGGCCTGGACGCCAAGCTGCGCCAGTACCGCGACGGCGAGCGGTTCGTTCGCACGGTCGTCGACGAGGTCGGGATGGCGGAGTTCAACCGGGTGTGGACCTCCCCCAACACCCTGCCCACCAAGGCGGAGATCGCCAAACCGGCGGACTGGGTCGCGAGGGTGCACCGTAAAGCAGACTGAGGAGCCCGATCCGGCCGAGGGCAGAAGAACGCCTCCCCAATCACCCATCCGAGGGACCGTGGGCTGTGGGTAGGCGTGCGATGCTCGGGTAACGGCCGAGTTCTGTCACCATCGACGCACTCTGAGTGACCGAACTCCCCGCTCCGGCCGTTAAGACTCCGACCGAGGCACCCCCCAACTTCACACGAAGGGCACCGGACATGGGTCCCCATCCTGCGGTCGCGGCGATACGCCTGGCGGTCCGCCGCGTACTCCACGACGTACTCACCGAGCACTCCACTCCCGCGCTCCCCACCGCCGGGACAACCGAAGAACCCGCCGCCGGGTCCCGCCGGCCCCCGCTCGTCCTGGTGGCCTGTTCGGGCGGCGCCGACTCCATGGCGCTCGCCTCCGCCCTCGCCTTCGAGGCCCGCAAGCTCGCCGTCCGCGCCGGTGCCGTCACCGTCGACCACGGCCTCCAGCCCGGTTCCGACCTGCGCGCCGCCGAGGTCGCCGCCCGCCTCACCGCCATGAACCTCGACCCGGTCGAGGCGATCGCCGTGACCGTCGGACGCGAGGGCGGACCCGAGGCCGCCGCGCGCGACGCCCGGTACGGCGCCCTCGACGACGCCGCCGAGCGCCTCGGCGCCGCCGCCGTACTGCTCGGACACACCCGTGACGACCAGGCCGAGACGGTGCTCCTCGGCCTCGCCCGGGGCTCCGGCATCCGCTCCCTGTCCGGCATGGCCGCCGTGTCCGGTACGGCCGGCCGCTACCGTCGCCCGTTCCTCCAGCTCGACCGGCAGACCGCCCGCAAGGCCTGCATGGTGCAGTCCCTGCCGGTCTGGGACGACCCCATGAACGCCGACCCCGCCTACACCCGGTCCCGGCTGCGCCACGAGGGGCTGCCCGCCCTGGAGAAGTCCCTCGGCAAGGGGGTGGTCGAGGCCCTCGCCCGGACGGCCCGGCTGTGCCGCGACGACGCCGACGCCCTGGACGCCTGGGCGGCCGACGCCGACCCGTCCGTACGGGACGAGGCGGGCCTCCTGGAGTGCGCCAAGCTGTACGCGCTGCCGCCGGCCGTCCGCCGCCGCGTGCTGCGCCGCGCGGCCATCGCCGAGGGCGCCCCCGCCGGCTCCCTGTTCGCCCGGCACATCGAGGAACTCGACCGGCTGATCACCGGCTGGCGGGGTCAGGGAGCGATCAATCTGCCCGGCCGCGTCGTGGCACGCCGGCAGGGTGGCAGACTGGTCATTCGGCAAGGCTGACGCACGCTGCAACGAAAGTGACCCGGGTGAACGAGAAAGACATGGGCACCGACCTCAAGTCGGTGCTCATCACCAAGGAAGAGATCGACGCGAAGCTGGCGGAGCTCGCCGCGAAGATCGACGCTGAGTACGCGGGCAAGGATCTGCTCATCGTGGGTGTCCTCAAGGGCGCCGTCATGGTGATGGCCGACCTGGCCCGCGCGCTGTCCACCCCCGTCACGATGGACTGGATGGCCGTCTCCTCGTACGGCGCGGGCACCCAGTCCTCCGGCGTCGTCCGGATCCTCAAGGACCTGGACACCGACATCAAGGGCAAGCACGTCCTGATCGTCGAGGACATCATCGACTCCGGTCTGACGCTGTCCTGGCTGCTGTCGAACCTCGGCTCGCGCGAGCCGGCCTCCCTGGAGGTCTGCACGCTGCTGCGCAAGCCGGAGGCGGCGAAGGTCGCGATCGACGTGAAGTGGATCGGCTTCGACATCCCCAACGAGTTCGTCGTCGGCTACGGCCTGGACTACGCGGAGAAGTACCGCAACCTCCCGTTCGTCGGAACGCTCGCCCCGCACGTCTACGGCGGCTGAACCGCCCAGGACGCCCGCCGGGCCCCGGGAACCTGGACCGCCCTCCCGCCGTTGAAGCATGGGAAGGCGGTCGCGGGTGACAATGCTGGGGTACCGTCCGAAGAACAGTCTTTTCTCATAGCAGCATTTACCTACGGGCAGGAGGGACGGGGCGTCATCGCTCCGTATGGATGGACGTGAAGCGATACTTCCGTGGGCCGGTCATGTGGATCGTGCTGGCCGTCCTCGCCGTGGTCGTGTTGATGCAGGTCGTCGGCTCGTCCGGTGGCTACAAGACGGTGGACACCGGCGAGGTCGTCCAGGCGATCGACAAGAACCAGGTCGACCAGGTCAAGCTGACCACCGGCGACGAACAGATGATCAAGGTCGACCTCAAGGACGGCCAGAAGGTCAAGGGCAGCGACAAGATCCAGGCGAGCTACATCGGCACGCAGGGCTCCGACCTCGCCGCCACGCTCCAGAAGAAGTACGAAGCCGGCGACATCGACAAGGGCTACACCGTCTCGCCGACCAAGCAGAGCGCCATCGTCTCGGTGCTGCTCTCGCTGCTGCCGTTCGTGCTGATCGTCGTGGTCTTCCTGTTCCTGATGAATCAGATGCAGGGCGGCGGCTCCCGGGTGATGAACTTCGGGAAGTCCAAGGCCAAGCTGATCACCAAGGACACCCCGAAGACGACCTTCGCCGATGTGGCGGGGTCCGACGAGGCCGTCGAGGAGCTCCATGAGATCAAGGAGTTCCTCCAGGAGCCGGCGAAGTTCCAGGCCGTCGGCGCCAAGATCCCCAAGGGCGTGCTGCTGTACGGGCCGCCCG
The DNA here is from genome assembly GCF_056432045.1 of Streptomyces sp. NPDC045701. Lineage (NCBI taxonomy): Bacteria > Bacillati > Actinomycetota > Actinomycetes > Kitasatosporales > Streptomycetaceae > Streptomyces > Streptomyces sp. NPDC045701. The sequence continues at coordinate 26,052 of NZ_JBWKJV010000027.1, forward strand.
GTACGGGCAAGACCCTGCTCGCGCGCGCCGTCGCCGGCGAGGCGGGCGTCCCCTTCTACTCGATCTCCGGCTCCGACTTCGTCGAGATGTTCGTCGGTGTGGGTGCCTCCCGTGTCCGTGACCTCTTCGAGCAGGCCAAGGCGAACGCCCCGGCGATCGTCTTCGTCGACGAGATCGACGCCGTCGGCCGGCACCGCGGCGCGGGTCTCGGCGGTGGCCACGACGAGCGCGAGCAGACCCTCAACCAGCTGCTCGTCGAGATGGACGGCTTCGACGTGAAGGGCGGCGTCATCCTGATCGCCGCCACGAACCGACCGGACATCCTCGACCCGGCGCTGCTGCGCCCGGGCCGCTTCGACCGGCAGATCGCCGTCGACCGCCCGGACATGCAGGGCCGTCTGGAGATCCTCAAGGTCCACCAGAAGGGCAAGCCGGTCGCCCCGGACGTCGACCTGTCCGCCGTGGCGCGTCGTACGCCGGGCTTCACCGGCGCCGACCTGTCGAACGTGCTGAACGAAGCCGCGCTGCTCACCGCGCGCAGCAACCAGAAGCTTATCGACAACCACATGCTGGACGAGGCGATCGACCGTGTGGTCGCGGGCCCGCAGAAGCGGACCCGGATCATGTCGGACAAGGAGAAGAAGATCACCGCGTACCACGAGGGCGGGCACGCCCTGGTCGCGGCGGCGTCCCCGAACTCCGACCCGGTCCACAAGATCACCATCCTGTCCCGCGGCCGGGCCCTGGGCTACACCATGGTCCTCCCGGACGAGGACAAGTACTCCACCACGCGCAACGAGATGCTCGACCAGCTGGCGTACATGCTGGGCGGGCGCGCGGCGGAGGAGCTGGTCTTCCACGACCCGACCACGGGCGCGGCCAACGACATCGAGAAGGCGACCGCGACCGCGCGGGCCATGGTCACGCAGTACGGCATGACCGAGCGGCTCGGCGCCATCAAGTTCGGCGGCGACAACACCGAGCCCTTCCTGGGCCGGGAGATGGCGCACCAGCGCGACTACTCGGAAGAGGTCGCCGCGCTCGTCGACGAAGAGGTCAAGAAGCTCATCGAGACCGCGCACAACGAGGCCTGGGAGATCCTCGTCGAGAACCGTGACGTCCTCGACAACCTGGTCCTCCGGCTGCTGGAGAAGGAGACGCTCAACAAGGAGGAGATCGCCGAGATCTTCGCCCCGATCGTCAAGCGCCCGGCCCGCCCGGCGTGGACCGGCTCCTCGCGGCGTACGCCGTCGACGCGGCCGCCGGTGCTGTCCCCCAAGGAGCTGGCGCTGACCAACGGCGCGGTGGGCGCCAACGGCTCCACGCCGACGGACGTCACCAAGCCCGGCCCGTCCGCCCCGGCGGCGGAGGCGGTCCCGGAGGAGCGTCCGGAGAGCTGACCGGTCCGGCCGGGCCCACGGCCCCGGAATGAAAGCCGCGCCGACCAGGTTCTAGCCTGGGGAGGCGCGGCTTTCGCGTGCGCGGTCCCGCGCGCACACCAGCACCATGGAACGAGGCACAGATGACCGACCCGGTGACGTTGGACGTCGAGGGCACGATCGGCGAGTTCGACGAGAAGCGAGCTGAGAGCGCTGTGCGCGAGCTCCTGCTGGCGGTCGGTGAGGACCCGGACCGTGAGGGGCTCCGGGAGACGCCGGCGCGGGTGGCGCGGGCGTACAGGGAGATATTCGCCGGCCTGTGGCAGGAGCCCGAGGACGTCCTGACGACGACGTTCGACCTGGGTCACGACGAGATGGTCCTGGTCAAGGACATCGAGGTGTTCAGCACCTGCGAGCACCACCTCGTGCCGTTCCGCGGCGTGGCCCACGTCGGGTACATCCCCTCGACCGAGGGCAAGATCACCGGCCTGTCGAAGCTGGCGCGGCTGGTCGACGTGTACGCCCGCCGCCCGCAGGTGCAGGAACGACTCACCACCCAGGTGGCCGACTCCCTGATGAAGATCCTGGAGCCGCGTGGCGTGATCGTGGTCATCGAGTGCGAGCACATGTGCATGTCGATGCGCGGCATCCGCAAGCCCGGAGCCAAGACCATCACGTCGGCGGTGCGGGGCCAGCTCCGCGACGTCGCCACCCGCGCGGAAGCGATGAGCCTCATCATGGCGCACTGAGGGATCGCGCCAATTTCCGCTCCATGGCCGGAAGTTGCGGCCGAGGGCATTGGACGCGGGGGCGGCCTGCCGGAAGACTCGTGCGCGTACATCGGAAAGTCTCAGGGATCCCGCGGGGTCCACGGATGGAGATGCCGCGCATGAGCGACAATGCCCTGCCCACCCGCCTGCTCGGCGGCCTCGAGGTGTCCGCTCTCGGCTTCGGCGCGATGGTGCTGTCGCCCGGGGTGTACGGGGAGATCGACGACGCCCGCGCCGAGCGGGCGCTGCTCGCGGCGGTCGACGCCGGGGCCACGCTCATCGACACCTCGGACGGCTACGGCGCCGACGGGCACAACGAGTGGCTGATCGGCCAGGCGCTGCGGGGACGGCGGGACGAGGTGGTCATCGCCACCAAGTTCGGCTTCCGGCTTCCGGAGGGCGTCGAGCCGCACCCCTTCCCGGTCGGGTACGCCTTCGGGGAGCTGGCCGTGAACGCGGACCCGAAGCATGTGCGCGGGTACGCCGAGGCGAGCCTGCGGGAGCTGGGCACGGACCGGATCGACCTCTACTACCCGCACTTCCCGGACCCGCAGGTGCCGCTGGAGGACACCGTGGGTGCGGTCGCCGGGCTCATCGAGGCGGGCCTCGTCCGGCATCTCGGGCTCTCCAACGTCACCGCCGCCCAGCTGCGGGCGGCGCACGCGGTGCACCCGGTGGCGGCCGTCCAGACCGAGTGGTCCATGTGGCGCCACGTCGACGAGGAGCTGCTGGCCGCGGCCCGCGAGCTGGGGGTGGGCGTCGTCGCCTGGTCGCCCCTGGGCGCGGGTTTCCTGACCGGCAAGGTCGACAAGGTGGAGGACGGCGACTTCCGGCAGCACATGCCCCGGTTCGACGCCGCGAACCACCGCGCCAACAGCGACCGCTTCGCCCCCGTGCGGGGCGTCGCCGAGGAGCTGGGCATCACCCCGGCGCAGCTTGCCCTGGCGTGGCTGCTGGACCAGGACGAGCACGTGGTCCCCATCCCGGGCAGCCGCACTCCGGCGCACATCCGGGAGAACCTCGCCGCCGCGCACGTACGCCTCACGCCGGACGTGCGCGACCGCCTGTCGGCCGTCCTCGCGGAGACGGAGGTCTCGGGCGGCACGCTGCTCTGACCGGGCGCGCACCCGCCTGCGCACGGTGGGCGATCGGCGGGGTTCACGCGGCGGGGCGGGCCGACGGGGCCGGAGCCCCCCGCGTGTCACGCGCGCGTGGCCGCCTCGTCGTCGTCCTCCGGGAGCCTGCAGACCCGCTCCAGGAAGATCGCCGCGGCGATCACCCCGATCCCGGCCAGGACCGAGAACCCGGCGTAGAACGCCTGGTCACGGCGGGCCGGGATGTCGAGCGAGCCGAGCAGGAAGACGCCCGTGCCGCCGTACATGCCGCTCACCAGCGCGGCGACCAGGGCGCTCGCCTGGCCGAAGACGACCGCGCGGGCGGCCATCAACGGCTCGACGCCCTTGGCGTCGGGGCGGCGCTCGCGCTGGGCGCGCAGCCGGGAGCGCAGCGACAGTGCCGTCGCGGTCAGGACCACGGCGATCACGGCGAGGACGATCGGCGCGGCCAGGGGAACGCTCGGCAGGGTGCCGAACGACTCCCAGAGCCGGGCGCCGCCCCACGAGAGGATGCCGGCGACGGCGAACAGTCCGGCCAGTACCTTGAGCCGCAGTCGTTTCACCGGGGGCCTTTCATCTCGTCGCCGTGGCGTGCCTGCTGATCACCCAACGTTACTCGGGCAGGCGCAGTTCCAGGTCGGCCCGCGGCAGGACGCCTTCACGGCCGACGCCGCCGAGCAGCTCGGCGACCGCCCCGACGCCGGGCAGCTGCGCCTCCGGCTCCACGTCGTGCCACGGTGCCAGCACGAAGGCCCGCTCGTGGGCGCGGGGATGCGGGAGGGTGAGGACGGGGTCGTCGGAGACGACGTCCGCGTACGCCACGATGTCGACGTCGATCGTCCGCGCGCCCCAGCGCTCGTCGCGGACCCGGTGGAAGGCCTCCTCCACCGCGTGCGCCCGCTCCAGGAGCGACGCGGGCGGCAGGGTGGTCTTCAGCAGCACGACGGCGTTGAAGTACGACGGCTGGGAGCCGGGGTCGACGCCCCAGGGCTCCGTCTCGTACACCGGCGAGACCGCCTTCACCCGCACGCCGGGGGTGTCCTCCAGCGCGTCGATGGCGCCCTGGAGGGTCTCCAGGCGGTTGCCCAGGTTGGAGCCGAGGGAGAGCACCGCCCGCTTGGGGTTGGACAGGGTGATGTCGGCGGCGTCGACCTGCTCCGTCACCGAGGCGGGCACCGGCTGTACCGTCGGGTCGCTGTGCGTCTTGTTCATGCGCGGCTCCGGGTGATGGTGATGGTCACGTCGTCGAAGGGCACGGTGATCGGGGCGTCCGGCTTGTGGACCACCACCTCGACCTCCTGGACGCCGTCGTGCTTGAGGCACTGCTGGGCGATGCGCTCGGCGAGCGTCTCGATCAGGTCGACCGGCTCCCCCTGCACGACGTCCACGACCTCTTCCGCCACGACGCCGTAGTGCACGGTCTTCGCCAGGTCGTCGTCGGCCGCCGCGGGGCGGGTGTCGAGGCCGAGCACCAGGTCCACGATGAACGTCTGGCCCTCCTCGCGCTCCCGGGGGAAGACGCCATGGTGCCCGCGGGCCTTGAGGCCGCGCAGCGCGACACGATCCACGCGAATCACTCCTGCTGTCGTTGGTCTGGCGGGCACGCGACCGGGTGCGGACGGCGCGGGCCACCAGTCGAATCTACCCGCGAGCACTGACAGGACCTGCCCATGGGCTCCTCTTCGGCTCGCCTACCCACTCAGGAGGGGTTCTCGTCGGGCTCCTCCTCGCCGGTTTCGGCCAGAACGGGCGAGCCGTGGTGGGCCCAGAGCCGCCAGCCGTCCGGTGTGCGGCGGAACACGTTCGTGGCGACGACCAGCTGTCCGACCAGCGGCCCGAGGTCGGCGCCGTCCTCGGCGGGGCCACCGCTGAGGATGTTCTCCGTACAGGTCACCAGGGCCGTGTCGGCGGCCAGGGAGACCTTCACGTCGGTCAGGAAGAACTGGATGTAGTCCGTGTTCGCCATGATCAGCGCGTACGAGCGGAGCACCTCGCCGCGCCCGGTGAGCACCGGCCAGCCGGGGTGGACGCAGGAGATCGCGCCCTGCGAGTCGTCCATCCAGAGGTCGGAGACCTCCTCGAAGTCGCCGCGCTCCAGCGCCTCGTAGAAGGCGGTGTTGGCGAGTTCCACCGCCTCGATGTCGGTGCGTGCCGCGTCGCTCACCGGGCGGCCTCGACGGCCCGGGCCACCCGGACCGCGTCCGCCGTCGCGCGCACCTCGTGGACCCGTACGGCCCAGGCGCCCTCGTACGCCGCGATGGCCGAGACCGCCGCGGTGGCGGCGTCCCGTTCCCGGGCCGGCGGCGGGGCGGCGCCCTCCCCGGCCAGTACGTGGCCCAGGAAGCGCTTGCGGGAGGCGGCCACCAGCAGCGGGCGGCCGAGCGCCCGCAGGTCGGCCAGGTGCGCCACCAGGGCGAGGTCGTGCGGGGCGCTCTTGGCGAAGCCCAGGCCCGGGTCGACGACGATCCGCTCCGGGTCGACGCCGCCCTCCACGACCGCCTCCACGCGGGCGCGCAGCTCGGCGACCACCTCGGCGACCACGTCGTCGTACACGGCGAGGCTGTTCATGTCCTTACTGAAGCCGCGCCAGTGCATGACGACGAACGGCACCTCGGCGGCGGCGACGGAGGGCACCATCGCGGGGTCGGCGAGGCCGCCGCTGACGTCGTTGACGAGGATCGCGCCGGCCTCGACGGCCCGGCGGGCGACGGAGGCGCGCATGGTGTCCACCGACACGGCGACCCCTTCGGCCGACAGGCCGCGGACGACGGGGACGACCCGGCGCAGCTCCTCGTCCTCGTCCACCCGGGTGGCGCCGGGGCGGGTCGACTCGCCGCCGACGTCCACCAGGTCCGCGCCCCGGGCGACCAGGTCCAGGCCGTGCTTGATGGCGGCCGTGGTGTCGAACCAGCGACCGCCGTCGGAGAAGGAGTCGGGCGTCACATTGACGACCCCCATGACCGCGCAGCGGTCGAACGTGGGCAGGCCCCGGGCCGTGCCCCGTCCGCGCAAGGTACTCATGCGTCCAGCCTAGGGGGTGTCCGGAAGGAGGGACGGACGGGAACGTCCCACCGCGCGCGGTGGGCCACCCGCCGGGGCAGCGGGGCCGGTCGGCGGGTGGTCCAAGGGGAGGGGCGGGCCCCGGGTGGTGGGGCGCACCGCCCCGGGACCAGGGTCAGGCGGCGCGGACCTCGTGGTCGTTGCGCGCCCGGGCGATGTGGGCGCACGGGCGGGCGGCGGCCGTGGCGCGGCGGCGGAAGGGCCGGGGCGGGGCCACGTTCACGAAGCCCTCCGCCTGCATCGCGGCGAAGCCGATGCGCGGCAGGTCGCGGGCGTTGCGGTACACCACGAAGCGGGGCTCCCAGCGGGGCTGGAACTTGGCGTTGAACTTGTACAGGGACTCGATCTGGAACCAGCGCGAGAGGAAGACCAGCAGGCCGCGCCAGATCCGGAGCACGGGGCCCGCGCCGAGCTTCTCGCCGCGCGCCAGCGCCGAGCGGAACATCGCGAAGTTCAGCGACACCCGCTCGATGCCCAGCTTGGGCGAGGCCTGGAGGGCGGCGACGATCAGCAGTTCGTTCATGCCCGGGTCGGCGGAGCGGTCGCGGCGCATCAGCTCCAGCGACATCCCGTCCGTACCCCACGGCACGAAATGGATGATCGCCTTCAGGTCGCCGTACGGAGACGTGCCAGGCCCGGCGTCCGCCTTGTGCGCGGTGGCGATCACCGCGTCGCCGTCGGCGGGGTCGCCCATCCGGCCCAGCGCCATGGAGAAGCCCCGCTCGGTGTCGGTTCCCCGCCAGTCGGCCGCGGCGCGCCGGATCCGCTCCAGTTCGCCGTCCGAGAGGTCACGGGCGCGCCGTACCCGCGTCTCGTAGCCATTGCGCTCGATGCGTTTGACCATCTGGCGCACGTTGCGCATGGCGCGCCCGGACAGGGAGAAATCCGCGACGTCCACTACCGCCTCGTCGCCCAGCTCCAGCGCGTCCAGGCCCGTCTCGCGGGTCCAGACCTCGCCGCCGGTCTCGGAGCATCCCATGACGGCGGGCGTCCAGGAGTGGGCCTTGGCCTCGTCCATGAACCGCTCGATGGCGCCGGGCCAGGCCTCGACGTCACCGATCGGGTCGCCGCTGGCGAGCATCACACCGGAGACGACGCGGTAGCAGACGGCGGCCTTGCCGCTGGGGGAGAAGACGACGCCCTTGTCGCGGCGGAGCGCGAAGTGGCCGAGGGAGTCACGGCCGCCGTGCCTGTCCAGCAGCGCGCGCAGCCGGGTCTCGTCGTCCTCGGTGAGCCGCGCGACCGGGTGCTCGGGACGGAAGGCGAGGTAGATGGTGGTGATGGCGGTCAGCAGGCCGAGGGCGCCGAGCGAGTAGCCGACCGTCCAGTCGACGCCGCCGCGGTAGCCCACGGGCCCCTCCACGCCGAACAGGCCGTACAGCACGTGCTCCAGGCGGTCGCTCAGGCTCGGGCTGCCCACGACCTTCCCCGGGTGGGCGCTGACGACGACCAGGCCGAGGGCGATGGAACCGGCGCCCATGAGGACGAAGTTGGCGAGCGCCTTCCAGCGGCTGCGCGGGTCGGGCAGGGCCGCGAACTCCGCGCGGTGGCGCAGCAGCAGCGTCAGCAGCAGCAGCGAGAACAGCACGCCGATGACGGAGTGGCGGTAGACGAACTGCGCCACGGCCCCCACCGGCAGGAGGACCACGGCCGCCCGCCAGGCGCGGCGCTTGTGGCGCTTGAGGCCGTGGGCCAGGAGCAGCAGCAGGACGCCGACGCCCAGGGAGAGGGCCGCCGAGAGGGGGCCCAGGGTGCCCGGCAGTACCTCGGCGACGGCGTGCATCCGGCTGGCCCGGAAGCGCGGGAAGACGCCCGCGGCGATGTCGATCAGACCGATGAACGTGCATGCCGTGCCGACCAGGGAGGGCACCTTCTCGGCGCGTGGACCGCGCAGGAGACGGCTTATCCGGCTCGGAACCGATTCCGACTTATCCCCATCTACAGTGACAGACATCGCTTCCCAAGGCTCCGCAAAGATTCGTTGTGTCCCTTCGGCCGGAACTGGTTCGGCCCGGACGTTCTGCGCTCTTTAGGACGGGGCCGGTCGGAGGCGGGTTCATCGCCCACCCGGAAAATCTCGACGAAGAAGGCCGAAGCACTCATGGGTCTCACCAGCAACACCGTCCTGGCGCTGGCCGCCCTGCTGGCCCTGCTGCTGTTCGCCGTCACGGTGTGGCTGTGGCCGCGGCTCGCGCGCGGAGGCCCCCGGGCGGTGCTCGGCCGGATCGGTCTGCTGCTGGCCACCCAGGCGGCGCTGTTCGCCGCCGTGGGCCTCGCGGCCAACAACTACTTCCTCTTCTACGGCTCCTGGGCCGACCTGCTCGGGCAGGAGCAGGAACTGGGCGTGGTCGTCGACCACTCGGCGGGCGGGAAGGACGTCAGGGTCGTCGGCAGGCAGAAGATCGAGGGCGTCCCCGGCGGCGGCCGCCCGGCGGTGGGCGGGCAGGTCCAGAAGGTCGTCATCTCGGGGGAGACCTCGAAGATCGACAGCCCGGCGTACGTCTACCTGCCCCCGGAGTACTTCCAGCCGGCGTACGCGAAGAGGACCTTCCCGGCCGCGGTCGTGCTGACGGGCTACCCGGGTACGGCGGAGAACCTGCTCAAGGGGCTGAAGTACCCGCGGACGGCCTATGAGCAGGCCAGGAACGGGAAGATGCAGCCGATGGTCCTGGTGATGATGCGGCCCACCGTGGCCCCGCCGCGCGACACGGAGTGCGTCGACGTCCCCGGCGGCCCCCGGACCGAGACCTTCTTCGCCGAGGACCTGCCGAAGGCGGTCTCCGAGACCTACCGGGTCGGCACCGCGCCCCGGAACTGGGGGGTCATCGGCAACTCGACCGGCGGCTACTGCGCCCTGAAGATCGCCCTGCACCACCCGGAGCGGTACGCGGCCGGCGCGGGGCTGTCCGCGTACTACAGGGCCGCCGAGGACATCACGACCGGTGACCTCTTCCACGGCGACCGGCGTTTGCGCGACCGGGCGGACCTGCTGTGGAGTCTGGACCACCTGCCGCAGGGCGCGTCGTCGTTCCTCGTCACCACCTCCGCGAAGGGCGAGGGGAACCTCGCGGCCACCCGCGCCTTCATCGGGAAGGTGAAGGCGCCCGCGCGCGTCTCGTCGATCACGCTCGACAGCGGCGGGCACAACTTCACCACCTGGAACCGGGAGATCCCGCCGGCGCTGGTGTGGCTGGGCGGCCGGCTCAGCGCGGCCTGACCGGCGGACCGGTGGGCCGCCCCGGCCGGCGGCCCGATCAGCCGACCGTTTCGAGGTCGACGTCCGTACGGGGGACGTCGCGCGCGTCCGCGTCGATCGAGCGGCGCAGCGCCTCGTGCAGCCGGGCCGGGGTCAGGACGCCGAGGAAACGCCCCCGCTCCTCGCGGTCGATGACGGCGATCCACCCCGCGTCGTGCTGGAGCATCGTCGCGAACGCCTGCTTGAGCGAGGCGCCCACGGGCAGCCACGCCTCCATACGGCGCGCGTGGTCGCCCACGGTCCCGGTGCCGCGGGCGGCCTGCTCGGCCGAGATCCAGCCGTGCAGGTTGTCGTCGCGGTCCAGGACGACGGCCCAGCGCGAGCCCAGCTCGCGGGGCAGGGCGTCGTCCAGGTGGACGACCGGCGGCTGTTCGAGGTCGCCCGGCTCGACGGGCGTCACGGACAGCCGCTTCAGGCCGCGGTCCGCGCCGACGAAGTCGGCGACGTACGGGGTCGCCGGGGCGCCGAGCACCGTGGCCGGGGCGTCGAACTGCTCGATCCTGCCCTGTCCGTAGACGGCGATGCGGTCGCCGAGCCGGACGGCCTCCTCGATGTCGTGGGTGACGAACAGGACCGTTTTGCGCACCTCCGACTGGAGCTTGAGGAACTCGCTCTGCAGGTGCTCGCGCACCACCGGGTCGACCGCTCCGAACGGCTCGTCCATCAGCAGGACGGGCGGGTCGGCGGCCAGGGCGCGGGCGACGCCGACGCGCTGGCGCTGGCCGCCGGAGAGCTGCTCGGGGTAACGGTGGCCGTGGACGGACGGGTCGAGGCCGACGAGGGCGAGGAGTTCGGCGGCGCGGGCCCGGGCGGCGGGGCGTTTGACGCCGAGGAGGTGGGGGACGGTCGCGGTGTTCTCCAGGACGGTCTTGTGGGGGAAGAGGCCCACCTGCTGGATGACGTAGCCGATCCGGCGGCGCAGCCGCACCGGGTCGACGTCCGCGATGTCCTGGCCGTCGACGAATATCCGGCCCTCGGTCGGCTCGATCAGCCGGTTGACCATCTTCATCGTGGTGGTCTTGCCGCAGCCGGACGGTCCGACGAGCGTGACCAGTTCGCCCTCGGCCACCTCGAACGACAGGTCGTCGACGGCGGTCGTGCCGTCCGCGTACCGCTTGGTGACGCGCTCGAATCGGATCATGCGTCCCATTGTGGCCGCCGCGGCCGCCCGGTGTGTGAAGGCCGTGTTGCCAGGCCGTGGTGACCGGCGGTGATTGTCAGTGGGCGGGGTTAGGGTCGTCGTCGGATCGAACACCGGGCCGAGTGGCGGCGCCGGGCCGTCCCGGTGGTCCCGAGCGGCGGAATGCCGGGCCGGGTGGCGGGTACGCGTGCCCGCGCCGCCGGGCGGGACGGGATCGGGAGGAGGGGGCGGGGGTGAGTGCCGTGGTGAGCGCTGCCGGTTGTCTGGCGGCCAACGACTGGATCTGCGGGGAGTACGTCGGCTCCCGCGCCCAGGAGCTGACCGACGCCACCGTCCAGCACGTGTGGATCACGGTCGTGTCGGTGCTGATCGGGCTGGCCGTGGCCTTTCCGCTGGCGCTGCTGGTCCGGGCCCGTCCACGGCTCGCGGGGCCCGTCCTCGGGCTGACCACCGTGCTGTACGCGATCCCCTCGCTGGCGATGTTCTCGTTGCTGCTGCCGCTGTTCGGCCTGTCCGCCGCCCTGGTGGTGACCGGGCTCGTGCTCTATTCGCTGACCATCCTCGTCCGCAACATCTTGGCCGGGCTGGCCGCGGTGCCCGAGGAGGCGCGGGAGGCGGCGCGCGGGATGGGGTACGGACCGGGCCGGCTGCTGTGGGAGGTCGAACTGCCGCTGGCGCTGCCCGCGGTGATGGCGGGCGTGCGGATGGCGACGGTGTCGACGGTCGCGCTGACGACGGTCGGCGCGCTGGTGGACTACGGCGGGCTGGGCACCCTCATCACCAGCGGGCTGAAGAGCTTCTTCAAGGCGCAGGTGCTCACGGCGTCCGTGCTGTGCGTGCTGCTGGCGGTCGCCGCCGACCTGCTGCTCCTCGCGCTGCAGCGGGTGCTCACGCCGTGGACCCGCCCGGCCCGTACGCCGGGCACACGCATCCGTGGGGCGGGGTGAGCGATGGGCGCGGTGGGTGACGCCTGGGCCTGGCTGACGACCGGGGCCAACTGGCAGGGCGAGAGCGGGGTGTGGCACCGGCTGGCCGAGCACCTGTGGTTCAGCGGCGTGTGCCTGGCGGTCTCGTGCCTGATCGCCCTGCCGCTCGCGCTGTGGCTCGGGCACATCGGCCGGGGCGGGGCGCTGGCCGTCAACATCTCCAACGTGGGGCGGGCGGTGCCCACGCTGGCGGTGCTGGTGCTGCTCACGCTCACGCCGCTGGGCAAGCAGGGCGGCCTGCCGACGATCATCGCGCTGGTGCTGTTCGCCGTGCCGCCGCTGCTCACCAACGCGTACGTCGGCATGCGCGAGGTGGACCGGTCGGTGGTGGAGGCGGCCCGGGGGATGGGCATGTCGGGCGGCCAGGTGTTCCGCCGGGTGGAACTGCCCCTCGCGTACCCGATGGTGATGACGGGCCTGCGGTCGGCGACCGTGCAGGTGATCGCCACCGCGACGCTGGCCGCGATGGCGGGCGAGGGCGGGCTGGGCCGGATCATCACCGCCGGCTTCAACAGGAACGACACCGCGCAGGTGGTCGCCGGGGCACTGGTGGTCGGCGCGCTCGCCCTGCTGGCCGAGGGCCTGCTGGTGGTGGCGGGCCGGGCGTTCGACCCCATGCGGGCGACGCGGGCGCACTGACCGATGAACGGCAAGCAGCGGGACCGGACGGAGAACGTGATGAGCAGGACCTCGGCGATGGCGGGTGCGGTACTGGGCGTGGTGGCGCTCACCGGAGGGCTGGCCGCGTGCGGTGGCGGCCAGAGCCTGGAGGAGCGGGGCGGCCCCGGCACCTCCGCGTCCGACGGCGGTGGCAAGGGGACGCTGGTCGTCGGGTCGGCCGGTTTCACCGAGGCCAATGTGCTGGCGGAGTTGTACGCCCAGGTGCTGAAGGACGCCGGATACTCCACGTCCGTCAAGACGGTGGAGAACCGGGAGCTGTACGAACCGTCCCTGGAGAAGGGCGAGATCGACGTCGTACCGGAATACGCGGCTACGCTTGCGGAATTCCTGAACGCGAAGGTGAACGGACCCGAGGCGGTCGAGGAGAAGCCGGTCGCTTCCAGCGATGTGACGGCCACCGTAACGGCGTTGGAGAAGCTCGCCGGACCGCGCGGACTGAAGGTGCTCCCGGCCGGTGAGGCGGTCGATCAGAACGCCTTCGCCGTGAGCAGGGAATTCGCCGAGAAGAACAAGCTCAGGACGCTTTCGGATCTCGGCGCCTCGAAGCTGAAAGTCAGGATCGCGGCCGGTGACGAGTGCGAGATACGGCCGTTCTGCGCGCCCGGCCTGAAGAAGACGTACGGGATCGATGTGACCGGCATCGACCCCAAGGGCGTGGGCACGCCGCAGGCCAAGCAGGCCGTGAAGGACGGCATCGACCAGCTCGTACTGACCACCACGACCGACGCGACGCTGGACGGCTTCGGGCTGGTGCTGCTGGAGGACGACAAGAAGCTCCAGAACGCCGACAACGTGCTTCCCGTCGTCCACGCGAAGGACGCGGGATCCGCGGAGATAGCCGCCGCCCTTAACAAGATCACCAAGGCGCTCACCACCGAGGACCTGGTGGAGTTGAACAGGAAGGTGGACGCCGAGCGGGCAAAGCCGGCGGACGTGGCGAAGGCTTACCTGGAGTCGAAGGCACTGATCGGGAAGTAGGGCCGTAAGGGCGGCCGGCCCGGTCGCCGGGCCGGCCGGGCAGCGCTTCCTGTTCCGTTTCGGATCACAGGGCCGAAACATTGCCGGGCGGATCCCCCATAGGGCACCTACGCACGGTAAATTTCAGGCCATGCCACGTGGACGCCACCGCCATTCCCCACCCCTGCACCGGCTTCTCCCCCCTTCCGCGGTAGCCGGAGCGGCCGTCGTGTGCGCCGGTGGCGCCTGGCTCCTCACCGATCCGCTGGTGCTGCGCGTCCTGACCGCCGCCGCTGCCGCCGCGGCGGTCACCGGCGCGGTCCTGATGCGCCGTTGGGACCGCGCGGCCGGCCGCCGGGTCGCCGAGCTGACCCGGGCCCGGGCCGGTGACCAGTGGCGCGCCGAGGAGCGCGTCGCCGAGCTGGAGACCGACCTGGAGGAGTCGCGCGAGCTGCGCGCCAAGCTCGACGCCAGACTCCGCGCCAAGCGGGTCGAACTGGCCGCGCTGCGGAACGAGCACGCGGAGCTGCTGCGCCGGTACGCCACCGCCGAGACCGAACGCGCCAGCGCGCTGGAGGGCCGCCGCCGGCTCGCCCTGGAGGCCGCCGCCCCCACCCGGGCGCTGCCCGCCGGTGGTTCCACGCCCACGCCGACCGCCTACCTCCGGGCCGCCAGGGCGCTGGAGAGGCTGACGCGCAACGCCGCCGAGCAGGAGGCGAGGCGCACCACCGGGGAGCCCCGGCGCCGCGACCTGGCCGAGCGGGGCCGTGAGGCGGACGAGCCGCAGGGGAAGCACGCGGCGGTCACCGAGCGGCGGCACGACCGCCCGTCGGCCGCCGCCCCCTCCGTCCACGGCGCCTCCGCGATGCGCCCCGTCCCGCGGGCCTCCGCGGTCGTGCCGTACGCCGAGCAGCGCCGGCCGGCGCCGCGCCTCCAGGGCGGCTTCGACTTCTTCGGCACGGGCGCGAAGCCCCCGGCGGCCATCGAGTCCGTGCAGCACGAGGACCTCGCGGACGTCGTGGGTGAGGAGGCGCTCGCCGTACGGCGCAGGGAGGACCGCGCGGTCGGCAAGGTCATCGACCTGACGGCGCACGACGAGACCGAGCAGCTCGACGTGGTCGAGCTGCGGCGCGACGCGGTGTCCTGACCGGCGACCGGGAGCCGGCCGGCTCCCGGTCTACTTGTCGATGTCGCCGACGACGAAGAAGAACGACCCCAGGATCGCCACCATGTCGGCGACCAGCGTGCCCGGCAGCAGCTCCACCAGCGCCTGGATGTTGTTGTAGGACGCCGAGCGGAGCTTGAGGCGGTACGGGGTCTTGTCGCCCTTGGACACCAGGTAGTAGCCGTTGAGGCCGAGCGGGTTCTCGGTCCAGGCGTACGTGTGGCCCTCGGGCGCCTTGAGGACCTTCGGCAGCCGCTGGTTGATCGGGCCGGGCGGCAGCTCGGCGAGCCGGTCCAGGCAGGCGTCGGCGAGGTCCAGCGAGTTGTGGGTCTGCCCCAGCAGGCACTCGAAGCGGGCCAGGCAGTCGCCCTCGGTCCGGGTGACGACCTCCAGGGTGTCCTGGAGGTCGCCGTACCCGAGGTACGGCTCGTCGCGCCGCAGGTCGAAGTCGACGCCCGAGGCGCGGGCGATCGGGCCGCTGACGCCGTACGCGTGCACGATCTCCTGGGACAGGACGCCGACGCCCCGGGTGCGGCCGCGGAAGATCTCGTTGCCGAGGACCAGCCGGTCGTACACGTCCATACGGGAGCGGACCTCGGCCACCGCGGCGCGGACCCGGCCGGGCCAGCCCGCCGGCAGGTCCTCCTTGAGGCCGCCGACCCGGTTGAACATGTAGTGCATCCGGCCGCCGGAGACCTCCTCCATGACGTGCTGGAGGTCCTCCCGCTCCCGGAAGGCGTGGAAGATCGGGGTGATGCCGCCCAGTTCGAGGGGGTAGGAGCCGAGGAACATCAGGTGGTTGAGGACCCGGTTCAGCTCGGCGAGCAGGGTGCGGGTCCACACGGCCCGCTCCGGGACCTCCATGCCGAGCATCCGCTCGACGGCCATGACGACACCCAGTTCGTTGGAGAACGCGGACAGCCAGTCGTGGCGGTTGGCCAGCATGATGATCTGCCGGTAGTCGCGCGCCTCGAAGAGCTTCTCGGCACCGCGGTGCATATAGCCGACCACGGGTTCGGCGTGCCGGATCACCTCGCCGTCCAGGACGAGGCGGAGGCGCAGCACGCCGTGCGTGGAGGGGTGCTGGGGTCCGATGTTCAGCACCATGTCGGTGCTTTCCGCGGCACCGCCGATGCCGACCGTGGTCTCCGTCATGCCGGACAGTATCCCTCCCCGGGCACGCGCTGGAGCAGCCAGGTGAAGTCCCCGAGCCCGCCCCGCGCGGTCAGCTCGGCGGCCTCCCCGGCCCGCGCGAGCGCCCGTACGTACCCGGCGGGGTCCGTGCGGGCCAGGTCGAGGGGCGGCCGTCCGCCGCCGACTCCGAGCCGCCCGAGCGCCTCCCGCTGGGCGATCAGCTCGGTGCCCCCGCCCGCTACCGCACCCGCCGCCGCGCCGCCCGCCGCCGCGCAGGCGTCCAGGGCCACATGCGCCGTGAGGTCGCACGACCCGTCCGGCACCGGAGGCACCTCGCGGCCGGCCCGGAAGCCGGTGAGCGTGCCGAACGGGGGCCTGGCGCCCGCCACATGGGCGTAGTCGACCGCCACCGCCAGGCCCGCCTCCACGGTGCCGACCGCCCGGGCCCACGCCTCGTCCCGCGGCCGGCCGATCTCGGCGCGGGCGCCCGGCTCCCGCAGCGGCCACCAGCGGGCCAGCCACTCGGCGTCCGCGCCCGCCACCGGCGCGCCCGGCCGCTCGGACCCGTCGGGCGCCACCTCCACGTATCGGGGCGTACCCGCCCCGTCCGGCTCCGCCACGTCCACCGGGACGTTGTCCAGCCACTCGTTCGCGAACAGCAGCCCGCGCACCCCGGAGGGCGGCTCCGCCGACCAGGTGACGCGCGGGTCGAGCCCCTCGGGGCGGGCGGCGCGCTCGACGGCGTACGCCCGTACCCGCAGGCCCGGCGGCACGGCCGCCAGCACCCCGGTCAGCAGCTCGCCCCGCCCCGCCCCCATGTCGACCAGGTCGACGTCGTCCGTGCCCAGCTCCTCCGCCACCCGCGCCAGGAGCCGGGCCACCGCTCCCGCGAACAGCGGCGAGGCGTGCACCGACGTGCGGAAGTGCCCCGCCGGTCCCTCGGGGCGCAGGTAGAAGCCGTCCGGCCCGTACAGGGCCGTCTCCATCGCGGCCCGCCAGCCGCGCCACGGGCCGGGCCGGCACGTCTCATCATTCACGGGCACCAGTCTCCACCTTGCGGAGTACGCCCCCGCCGCCCGGATCGGCCCTCCGGTTGACCCATGCACCTATCCGGTTTCCCTACTCTGGGTTACGTGCAGCGCCTTTATGACTTCCTCCGCAGACACCCCACGGGCGTCGACAGTTTCTGGGCTGTGACGCTCCTGGGGTTCTCCATGCTGTGGGTGGTCCAGGAGCCGGTCGGAGCCGACCCCCGCCCCGTGGCGGCCGGGATCGTCCTGCTGCTCTGCCTGGCGCTCGCGCTGCGCCGCCGGGCGCCCGAGAAGACGCTGCTGCTCGTCGCGGGGATAGGCGTCGCCCAGCTCGCCCTGGACATCCACATAAACCCGGCCGACTTCGCGATGCTCGTCGTGATCTACACGGTCGCGGCGCAGGGCGACGGCCACCGCTGGGCGTCCCGCCTCGCGCTGGTCGGGGGAGTGAGCGCCGCGCCGCTCGCCCAGCTGCGCTGGCCCTCGGAGAACGTCTCGACCCCCGGCAAGGTGTTCTTCACCGTCGTCCTGACCGTGCCGTTCGTCCTCGCCTGGGTGCTCGGGGACTCCATGCGCACCCGCCGCGCCTACTTCGACCAGCTGGAGGAGCGCGCGTCCCGGCTGGAGCGGGAGCGCGAGGCGCAGGCCAAGGTCGCGGTCGCCGCCGAGCGCGCCCGTATCGCCCGCGAACTGCACGACGTCGTCGCGCACAACGTCTCCGTCATGGTCGTCCAGGCTGATGGCGCCGCCTATGTCCTCGACGCCTCGCCCGAGCAGGCGAAACAGGCCCTGGAGACCATCTCCGGCACCGGCCGCCAGGCCCTCGCCGAGATGCGCCGGCTGCTCGGCATCCTGCGCACCGGGGAACCGCAGGACTCCGAGGACTACGTGCCCCAGCCGGACGTCCAGCAGATCGAGCACCTGGTCGAGCAGGTCCGCGCCGCGGGCCTGACCGTCGACTTCAGGGTCGAGGGCACCGCGCGCCCCCTGCCGAGCGGCGTGGAGCTCACCGCGTACCGCATCGTCCAGGAGGCGCTGACCAACACCCGCAAGCACGGCGGCCCCGACGCCGGGGCGAGCGTGCGGCTGGTGTACTTCGACGACGGCCTCGGCCTGCTGGTCGAGGACGACGGCCGCGGCGCGGCGCACGAGCTGTACGTGGACGGCGGCGCCGACGGCCGGGGCCACGGTCTGATCGGCATGCGGGAGCGCGTCGGTATGGTCGGCGGCACCCTGGACGCCGGGCCCCGGCCCGGCGGAGGCTTCCGGATCAGCGCCCTGCTCCCCCTCAAGCCCGCCCACTGATCCCCCGGCCTCCCCGCCCCCGACTCCCCTCTCCCGTCCCCCCGGTTAAGGAACCTCATGGCCATCCGCGTGATGCTCGTCGACGACCAGGTGCTGCTGCGCACCGGCTTCCGCATGGTGCTCGCCGCCCAGCCGGACATGGAGGTCGTGGCGGAGGCGGGCGACGGGGCGGAGGCCATCGAGGTCCTCCGCGCCACCGCCGTGGACGTGGTCCTGATGGACGTACGCATGCCGAGGCTCGACGGCGTCGAGGCGACCCGCCGGATCTGCGCCGCGCCGGACGCGCCCAAGGTCCTCATCCTCACCACCTTCGACCTCGACGAGTACGCGTTCTCGGGGCTGAAGGCGGGCGCCAGCGGCTTCATGCTCAAGGACGTGCCGCCGGGTGAGCTGCTCAGCGCGATCCGCTCGGTGCACAGCGGCGACGCGGTCGTCGCGCCGTCCACGACCCGGCGCCTCCTGGACCGCTTCTCGCCGATGCTCCCGGTCACCGGCGGGGAGCCGCGCGACAAGACGCTGGAGAAGCTGACCGAGCGGGAGCGCGAGGTCATGATGCTGGTCGCCCAGGGCCTGTCGAACGGCGAGATCGCGACCCGGCTCGTCCTGTCGGAGGCCACGGTCAAGACCCATGTGGGCCGCATCCTCACCAAGCTGGCGCTCCGCGACCGCGTCCAGGTCGTGGTCCTGGCCTACGAGACGGGTCTCGTCCGGGCCGGCGGCGGCACGCACTGAGGCGCCGCCCCCGCGGCCACCCGGCGGCGCCCGGCCCGGCCGCGTCGGGCGGTGCCGGACGTCGTGAGCCCGGCACGACCGGCACGACACCCCCTAGCGCAGCACCGTCTCCAGGAAGTCGCTGCCGATCCGGGCCACCGCCGCCACGTCGAGCTGGTGCAGGACGTACCGGCCGCGGCGCCGGGTTGTCACCAGGGACGCCTTCTTCAGTACGGCCAGGTGGCGGGAGACCTCCGGCGAGGTGATGCCGTACGTCTCGGCCAGCTCGCCCGTCGTGTACGCGGCCCGCGCCAGCTGGCGGCACATCCGCATCCGCATCGGATGGGCCAGGGCGTCCATGCGCAGCTGGAGCAGCTCCACGGAGGCCGGGCTCGGCAGCTCCGGGGCGCCGACCGGGTAGTGGACGACCGGTCGCCAGCCCGGGGCGTGCAGCACCATCAGGTGGGGCCAGCCGAAGCTGGACGGCACGAACGTCACGCCCGCCCCGACGGCCGGGTCGGCGGCGGTGGTCCGGCCGTTGGCGAGCTTGTTTACCTCCACACGCTGCCGGGTGCCGTCCCCGGAGAGCCCCAGCGTCACGGCGGGCGACACCGCCCGCAGCGTCTCCGCCAGCCCCTTGCGGCGCAGCAGCTCCGTCTTGTGCCGGGCGTCCGCGGCGAGCGTGGGCGCGACCCGGCGCCAGGTGTCCGCGAAGAACGCCCGGTCGCAGTCCTCGAAGAGCCTGCGCAGCCAGGCGCGTACGTCCGCGGGGTCGGCCAGCAGACGGCGCGTGAAGTCCAGCTGCCTCGGCCCCCGGTTGGCGGCCAGCTCCAGGGCCCGGTCGGTGCGGACGGGGCCGCCGGCCGCGTACTGCTCGGAGCAGGTGAACTCCAGCGCGGCGGCGACGAACCGGTCCTCGTCCAGCCGGTCCAGCAGGTCCAGCTCCTCGGCGAGCGTGGCGCCGGTGCGGCCGTCGCCGCCGCGGATGCCGGCGTACGGCATCAGGATGTCCGAGAAGCTCGTCGTCCAGAGGAAGTCCGCCTCGTGCAGCCGGTCGGCCAGGTCCGGCTTGAGGGCGGCGGAGGTGGCGGTCGCCCAGCCGTGCAGGCCCGGGTGGTGGCCGGGTTCGGCCAGCGCGTGCAGCGCCACGCCCAGCTCGGCCAGGGGCGACGGCTCGAAGACGATGCGCTCGGGCGGCAGGCCCGTGATGTCGATGATCACGCTCACGGCCCCATGGTGAGGGGTCCGGCGGTGGACCTCGCGCCGATTGACGGGGCTCGTCAATCCACGGGCGCCGCGGCACGGGCGGGCGGAGGGTGGCGTACATGAACGCCCTGCACCAGCACATGATCGACGCCTACCGGGCCGCCCGGCACGGCGAGGCACCTCCGCCGCCCCCCGGCCGGGACGACGTGGCCGCCCTCCGCGCGGCCCGCGACCACCACCTGCGCCGCGCCCGCGCGGAAGGCGGGTCCACAGGCTGTGGACAGGGAGGCGGCCCCGCGTAACGCCTGGCGTAGCATGACGAGAAATCGTCCGGTACCCCCCGCGGACTGGAACGGAAGGCCGTCGACGCGTGAACGCACCCTCACCACCCCGCCCCGCCCGCCTCACCGTCGGCGTCGTCGGCGCCGGCCGGGTGGGACCCGCCCTCGCCGCGGCGCTGCGGCTCGCCGGGCACCGCCCGGTGGCCGTCTCCGGCGTGTCCGACGCGTCCCGCCGCCGCGCCGCCGCCCTGCTGCCCGACGTGCCGCTGGTGCCGCCCGCCCACGTCCTGGAGTGCGCCGACCTGGTGCTGCTCACCGTCCCCGACGACGCGCTGCCGGGCCTGGTCCAGGGGCTGGCCGAGACCGGCGCCGTACGCCCCGGGCAGCTCCTGGCGCACACCTCCGGGCGGTACGGCACCGCCGTGCTCGACCCCGCCCGCCGGGCCGGCGCCCTGCCGCTGGCCCTGCACCCCGCGATGACGTTCACCGGCACGAGCGTCGACGTCGACCGGCTGGCCGGCTGCTCGTTCGGCGTCACGGCCCCGGACGAGCTGCGGCTGGCCGCCGAGGCCCTGGTCATCGAGATGGGCGGTGAGCCGGAGTGGATCGAGGAGGCGGCCCGCCCGCTCTACCACGCGGCCCTCGCCCTGGGCGCGAACCACCTGGTCACCCTCGTGGCCCAGTCCATGGAGCTGCTCCGGCAGGCGGGGGTCGCCGCCCCGGACCGGATGCTCGGCCCCCTCCTCGGCGCCGCCCTGGACAACGCCCTGCGCTCCGGCGACGCCGCCCTCACCGGCCCCGTCGCGCGCGGTGACGCGGGCACGGTCGCCGCGCACGTGGCGGAGCTGCGCAAGCACGCCCCCGCCACCGTCGCCGGGTACCTCGCCATGGCCCGGACGACCGCCGACCGCGCCCTCGCCCACGGCCTGCTCAAGCCCGAGCTCGCGGAGGACCTGCTCGGCGTCCTCGCGGACGGCGCCGCCGGGACGGACGGCGCCGCCGGGACGGACGGCGCCGCCGGGACGGACGGCGCCGCCGGGACGGACGGCGCCGCCGGGACGGACGGCCCCGCCGGCGAGGAAGGAGACAGCGGCCGATGAGCCCCGACTTCGCCCTCGTGCCCACCCGGGACGACCTGGAGCGCGCCCTCGAACGCTCCGCGCCCCGGGGCCGTACCGCGGTCGTCATGACCATGGGTGCCCTCCACGAGGGCCACGCCACCCTGGTGCGCGCCGCCCGTGAGCACGTCGGCCGCGACGGGTACGTGCTGGTCACCGTGTTCGTCAATCCGCTCCAGTTCGGCGCCGGCGAGGACCTCGACCGCTACCCGCGCACCCTGGAGGCCGACCTCAGGACCGCCGAGCGGGCCGGTGCGAACGCCGTCTTCGCCCCGTCCGCCGACGAGGTCTACCCGGGCGGCGAGCCCCAGGTACGGATCACCGCCGGCCCCATGGGGGAGCGGCTGGAGGGCGCGTCCCGCCCCGGTCACTTCGACGGCATGCTGACCGTCGTCGCCAAGCTGCTGCACCTCACACGCCCCGACGTGGCGTTCTTCGGGCAGAAGGACGCCCAGCAGCTCGCCCTGATCCGCCGCATGGTCCGGGACCTGAACTTCCCGGCCGAGATCGTCGGCGTACCGACCGTCCGCGAGGCCGACGGGCTGGCCCTGTCCAGCCGGAACCGGTACCTGTCGCCCGGCGAGCGCCGCACCGCCCTGTCCCTTTCCGCCGCGCTGTTCGCCGCCCGCGACCGGCTCGCGGCCCAGACGGCGCTGCTGGCCCGCGCCGAGACGCTGCCCGCGTCCGAGAGCCGCGCCGAGGCCCTGTCGCGGCTCGGCGAGGCCCGGGCGGCGGCCGACGCGCACTCGGTGGCGGCGGCCGCCCCGGGTGGCGCCGCCCACGCGGTTCGGGCGGCGGCCCGCGCGGTACTCGACGAGGCGGCCAAGGCCGACCCGCCGCTGCGCCTGGACTACGTGGCGCTGGTGGACCCCGCCGACTTCACCGACGTCCCCGACGACCACACCGGAGAGGCGGTCCTCGCCGTCGCCGCGAAGGTCGGCACCACCCGGTTGATCGACAACCTCCCCCTCACCTTCGGAGCCCCCGCATGACCGGCATACGCCTCCAGGCCCCCGCCCCCGGCTGGTCGATCGACGCCGACGTCGTCGTGGTCGGCTCCGGGGTCGCGGGCCTGACCGCCGCGCTGCGCTGCACGGCCGCCGGGCTGCGTACGGTCGTCGTCACCAAGGCCCGCCTGGACGACGGCTCCACCCGCTGGGCGCAGGGCGGCATCGCGGCGGCCCTCGGCGACGGCGACACCCCCGAGCAGCACCTCGACGACACGCTCGTCGCCGGCGCGGGCCTGTGCGACGAGGAGGCCGTACGCCTGCTCGTCACCGAGGGTCCCGACGCGGTACGCCGCCTGATCGCGACCGGCGCCCGCTTCGACACCGACGACACCGGCACCATCGAGCTCACCCGCGAGGGCGGCCACCACCGCCGCCGCATCGCCCACGCGGGCGGCGACGCGACCGGCGCCGAGATCTCCCGCGCGCTCGTCGACGCGGTGCGCGACCGCGCCGTGCGCA
The DNA here is from genome assembly GCF_056432045.1 of Streptomyces sp. NPDC045701. Lineage (NCBI taxonomy): Bacteria > Bacillati > Actinomycetota > Actinomycetes > Kitasatosporales > Streptomycetaceae > Streptomyces > Streptomyces sp. NPDC045701. The sequence continues at coordinate 48,817 of NZ_JBWKJV010000027.1, forward strand.
CCATCGAGAACGCCCTCGTCCTGGACCTGCTCACGGACGCCGACGGCCGTACCGCCGGTGTCACCCTGCACGTCATGGGCGAGGGGCAGCACGACGGCGTGGGCGCCGTGCACGCCCCCGCGGTGGTCCTCGCCACCGGAGGCATGGGCCAGGTCTTCTCCGCCACCACCAACCCGGCCGTCTCCACCGGCGACGGCGTCGCCCTGGCGCTGCGGGCGGGCGCGGAGGTCAGCGACCTGGAGTTCGTCCAGTTCCACCCCACCGTCCTGTTCCTCGGCCCGGACGCCGAGGGCCAGCAGCCCCTCGTCTCCGAGGCGGTACGCGGCGAGGGCGCCCACCTGGTCGACGCGGACGGCGTCCGGTTCATGGTCGGGCAGCACGAGCTGGCCGAGCTCGCGCCCCGCGACATCGTCGCCAAGGGCATCATGCGCCGGATGCGCGAGCAGGACGCCCGGCACATGTACCTCGACGCCCGGCACTTCGGGGCCGCGATGTGGGAGTCCCGCTTCCCCACGATCCTCGCAGCCTGCCGCGCCCACGGCATCGACCCGGTGACGCGGCCGATCCCGGTCGCCCCCGCGGCCCACTACGCCTCCGGCGGCGTCCGCACCGACCTGTACGGCCGCACCACCGTGCCCGGCCTGTACGCCTGCGGCGAGGTCGCCTGCACGGGGGTCCACGGCGCCAACCGGCTGGCGTCGAACTCGCTGCTGGAGGGCCTGGTCTTCGCCGAGCGCATCGCCGACGACATCGCGGCCTCCGGCGCCCGCGCGGGCGACCCCGTACCGCACCCCGCCCCCACCGTCCTCCCGCTGCTGGACCCGGACGCCCGGGGACGCGTCCAGCACGTCATGACCGCCGGCGCCGGGGTGCTGCGCTCCGCCGCGAGCCTCGCGGAGGCGGCCGACGCGCTGGACGCGGTGCACGCGGAGGCGCTGAACGACGGCAGCAAGGCCGCCGAGCCCGGCGTGGAGTCCTGGGAGACCACCAACCTCCTGTGCGTGGCCCGCGTCCTGGTCGCCGCCGCGCGCCGCCGCCAGGAGACCCGCGGCTGCCACTGGCGCGAGGACCGTCCCGACCGCGACGACACCGCCTGGCGCCGCCACCTGGTCGTGCGCCTCGGCCCGGACCGGAGCCTGGACGTCCGCGCCACCGACACCCAAGACTTCCCCCCGACCGACGCCGACGCCCCCAGGGAGCCGTAACCGTGAGCACGCCCGAAGAACGCCCGCAGCCCGTGGACGTACCCCTGATCAACATCAGCGCCCCGGCCGGCCAGGCGGGGGACGGCTGTGGCGACGGTTGCGGCTGCGGCGGTGACGCCTTCGACGAGGAGGCGTACGAGTGCGGGCTCGACCCGGCGCTCGCCGCGCTCCTGGTGAACGCCGGCCTCGACCCCGTCCTCGTCGAGGACGTGGCGTACCGCGCCATCGAGGAGGACCTGGACGGCGGGGTCGACGTGACGTCCGCCGCGACCGTCCCCGAGGACGCCGTCGCGACCGGTGACTTCACCGCGCGCGAGGCGGGGGTCGTCGCCGGCATCCACATCGCGGAGGCGATCCTGTCGGTCGTCTGCACCGAGGAGTTCGCCGTCGAGCGGCACGTGGCGGACGGCGACCGCGTCGAGGCCGGCCAGAAGCTGCTGTCGGTCACCACCCGCACCCGTGACCTGCTCACCGGTGAGCGCAGCGCGCTGAACGTCATGTGCCGCCTCTCCGGCATCGCCACCGCCACGCGCGCGTGGGCGGACGCCCTGGAGGGCTACAAGGCGCAGGTCCGCGACACCCGCAAGACCACGCCGGGCCTGCGCGCCCTGGAGAAGTACGCGGTGCGCTGCGGCGGCGGCGTCAACCACCGCATGTCGCTGTCCGACGCGGCCCTCGTCAAGGACAACCACGTGGTCGCCGCGGGCGGTGTCGCCCAGGCCTTCACGGCGGTGCGGACCGCCTTCCCCGACGTACCGATCGAGGTGGAGGTGGACACCCTCCACCAGGTCCGCGAGGTGCTGGACGCGGGCGCCGACCTGATCCTGCTGGACAACTTCACCCCGGCGCAGACGGAGGGGGCCGTCACGCTCGTCGCGGGCCGCGCCGTCCTGGAGTCCTCCGGCCGCCTGACGCTGGAGAACGCCGCCGCGTACGCCGCGACGGGCGTGGACTACCTGGCGGTGGGCGCCCTCACCCACTCGTCCCCCATCCTCGACATCGGCCTCGACCTGCGAGAGGCGGACCAGGGCTGATGCTGCTCACGATCGACGCGGGCAACACCCACACGGTCCTGGGCCTGTTCGACGGCGCGGAGATCGTCGAGCACTGGCGCATCTCCACCGACGCGCGCCGCACCGCCGACGAGCTCGCCGTGCTCCTCCAGGGCCTCATGGGCATGCACCCCCTGCTCGGGGACGAGCTGGGCGACGGCATCGAGGGCATCGCGATCTGCTCGACGGTCCCGTCCGTGCTCCACGAGCTCCGCGAGGTCACGCGGCGGTACTACGGGGACGTCCCCGCCGTCCTCGTCGAGCCGGGCATCAAGACGGGCGTGCCGATCCTCACGGACAACCCCAAGGAGGTCGGCGCCGACCGCATCGTCAACGCGGTCGCGGCGAACGAGCTGTACGGCGGGCCGGCGATCGTCGTCGACTTCGGTACGGCGACGACGTTCGACCCGATCAGCGCGCGCGGCGAGTACATCGGCGGCGTCATCGCGCCGGGCATCGAGATCTCCGTCGAGGCGCTCGGCGTCAAGGGCGCCCAGCTCCGCAAGATCGAGCTGGCCCGCCCGCGCAGCGTGATCGGCAAGAACACGGTCGAGGCCATGCAGGCGGGCATCGTGTACGGCTTCGCCGGCCAGGTCGACGGCATCGTCAGCCGTATGAAGCGCGAACTCGTCGGCCGGGACGGCGACCCCTCCGACGTGCGGGTCATCGCCACGGGCGGCCTGGCGCCGATGGTCCTGGGCGAGGCCGCCGAGATCGACGAGCACGAGCCGTGGCTGACGCTGATCGGCCTGCGCATGGTCTACGAGCGCAACGTCTCCCGCATGTAGCGCCGCTCCGGGCGGGCCGCCCCCGGGCCCCGCCCCGGTGTGCGGGCGGCTCCGGCCGGGCCGTCCGCCGCACGGCCTCCGCCGCCGCGGTGGCGGCCGGGGCCCCGGGCGCGGTCCGCAACGCACACCCGGGCGCGGTCCGCAACGCACACCCCGGCGCGGTCCGCAACGCGCCGGAGTGTCCGATAAGAGAATTTTGTCTGATCAGACCGTATCGTCGGGCCATGCCCACGCCCTACGGATCCCGCGGCGGCCTGGCGTTCGGCGCAGACGAACTGCGTGTGCTCCGACGCGCCCTCGCCCACGCCCTCCACCCCACGCCCCTCGACGACGAAGACGTGCAGGACTGCCTGCGACTCGCCGGCTCCGTGGACGAGGCGGTCCGCGAGGCCGGCCGGATGCGGGCCTTCCTCCTCGCCGACCTCGCCCGCTACCGCGACGCGCTGCCCGGCTCGGCGACCGGCTACCTGGAACTGCTCCAGGACGCCCTCGCCGCCGGCTACGACCCCCGGCCCGAGGACCTCGCCGCCCTGCGCACCCTCAGCGGCACGCCCGTGGGCGCCGCCCTGCTTGGCCGGTGCCGGACGCTGGCCGAGCACTCCGTACGGGCCCGGCTGGCCGGCCGGCACGTCGCCCCCGCGCCCCGTACCCGGCTGCTCGCCCTGCCCGGCGGCCGGGCCGCCGCGGCGGACGAGCCGAAGCCCCGGCCGGCGACGCCCTCCCCGGCGCCGTCGCCCACCCCGCCGCCGGGCGACCGCCCGGTGCCCAAGCCGTCCGAGGTGTTCCCGCCCCGGCGGCGCCCCGCCGCGCCCCCACCCGAGGAGCGCGCCGCCGGCTAGCTACCCTGGAGCCATGGAATACGTATCCGCGCTCCTGCCCCCCGTGGTGATGGCCGCCTTCTTCATCGGCCTCGTCGTGACGATCGTCAAGAGCCAGGGCGGCCCCAACAAGGCCAAGGAGGACGCGGTCGTGGACGCGGCGCTCGCCCGCGCCGAGGCCACCCGCCAGGCCGACGGCACGCCCGGACCGGCCTGACCGGCGCCCCACCCCGCGCCCAGGGCGTACGACGCACCCGTCGTACGCCCTTTTTGTTCCCTCAATAGCCAGTTATTCGGACATCTCCCACTATGGTGAAGATGTGCCCCGTCAATTGGGAGAGCTGGAAGACGCCGTCATGACGCGCGTCTGGCAATGGAACCGGCCCGTCACCGTCCGGGAAGTCCTGGAGGACCTCCAGCAGGAACGGTCCATCGCCTACACCACCGTCATGACCGTAATGGACAATCTCCATCAGAAGGGCTGGGTGCGCCGCGAAGTGTCGGGCCGCGCCTATCGATATACGGCGGTCTCCACCCGCGCCGCCTACTCGGCCGCACTGATGAACGAAGCCTGGTCGAAGAGCGACAACCCCGCCGCCGCACTCGTGGCCTTCTTCGGCATGATGTCGGCGGAGCAGCGGGAGGCACTCAACGACGCGGTCCGCGTCGTGCAACGGGACACCCCGGAACAGGGCGCCGAAGAACCGAGGGAAGAACCGGGACCGGGCCGGGCCGCCGAGGGGGAGGCGGGGGCGGGGCGATAGCGTCCAGCCATGTCGTCCTCCTCCTCCCCGCCATCCGCGCTTCCCTCCCCCGGGCCGGCGAATGCCGTGACCGTGCGCCGGGCCCGGACCAGTGATGTGCAGGCGATCCGCCGACTTGTCGATCCGTACGTCACCGAAGGCATCCTGCTCGACAAAGCGCCCGTGACGCTTTACGAGGACATCCAGGAGTTCTGGGTCGCGGAACGCGACGAGGACGGCACCGTCGTCGGCTGCGGCGCACTGCACGTGATGTGGGAAGACCTCGCCGAAGTGCGTACTCTCGCCGTCGATCCGCACTGCAAGGGCGCCGGCATCGGCCATCACGTGCTCGACAAGTTGCTGCACACCGCCCGCTGGCTCGGTGTCCGCAGGGTTTTCTGCCTCACCTTCGAAGTCGACTTCTTCGCGAAGCACGGCTTCGTCGAGATCGGTGAGACCCCGGTCGACGGAGATGTCTACAGCGAGCTGCTCCGTTCCTACGACGAGGGCGTCGCCGAGTTCCTCGGTCTCGAACGAGTGAAGCCGAACACCTTGGGCAACAGCCGGATGCTTCTGCACCTGTGATCTGCTGATCCCCGATCCCGGCCCCTATGTCCGAATCGCGCATGTTTCCCGCGCTCTCGGGGAACTGAACCTCTCCCAGGGGTTTGTGTTTTCCAGGGAAAAGCGGTTTCCTTTCCGCGTACTGCATTTTCGATGAAAGGAAATCCGGTGGCACAGAAGGTTCAGGTCCTTCTTGTCGACGACCTCGACGGTGGCGAGGCGGACGAGACGGTGACGTTCGCTCTGGACGGCAAGACGTACGAGATCGACCTCACCACCGCCAATGCGGACAAGCTCCGGGGGCTGCTCGAGCCGTACACCAAGAGCGGCCGTCGCACCGGTGGCCGTTCCTCGGCCGGGCGCGGCAAGGGCCGGGTCGCCGCGGGTGGCAGCCCCGACACCGCGAAGATCCGCGCGTGGGCCAAGGAGAACGGCTACAACGTGAACGACCGCGGTCGCGTGCCCGCCGACATCAAGCAGGCCTACGAGGACGCCAACCGCTGAGGGTGGTCCGCACCCAGCAACCGGACCCGGTGACATTCCGATGCCGCCGCGTCCACGAGCCGTACGAGGCAGGGGGCGCCGGCGCCGCCCGCCACGGCTGCCATGGCCGGGAGTGTCGGCTCCACTTCGCGCCCGGGTTCCGGGGGGCGCAGCCAGGTGACGGCGTCGGGCGAGCCGGATCCGCTCCATCCTGGGGGAACGGGAGCGGTCATCCGGTCACCGGCGCCCAGGGCCACCAGGTCCAGGGTGATCCCGCCCCAGTCCAGCCAGTCGAGCAGCCCCGGCAGCTCGTCCGCGGCGCCCGCGGCGACCAGCAGCCGCATCCTGCGCCCCGCGAGGGCGACCGGCCACCGGCCGCCGAGCCGCCTCAGGACGGCGTACCCGGCCGCGGCCGGCAGCTCCAGGGCGTCGAAGCGCAGTCCGGTGAGCAGCTCCACCGGGGCGCCGGCGCCCTTCCCCGCGGTGGCCCAGCCGAGCTCGTGCTCGTACCACCACGCGACGCCCTCGCCGTTGAACGGTGAACGGGGTGATGGGAGGGGAATCGTGAACGCCATGCCCGGGCAACTCACCACCCCGGCTCGGGGTTACGCACGGCGAGACGATGAATACGGTGAGTGTGCGTAAGGGTACCGCCCGAGAGCATGGCCGAGCGCAAGGCTGTTCGCCCGTAGCTGAGGGAACCGGGGTGTGCCGCATGGAGTGTCCGTTGTTACGGGTAAGACATTCCTAGTGGAGCAGGGGCGACACGCAGGATCGGGCGTCTCACGTTCGCCATCGGCGTACTGCCGGTGAGGGTAAGTGCCTGGCCTGCGGGAACATCGTCTCGGAACATTGGGTTGGAGCATTTGTCGGCGTTCGGGTCAGGAGGCCAGAGACGGGTGTCGGCAGTTGGAATGAGCGGTCCCCGCTTGCGGGACTAAGCTGCGGAAGGACAGGGAGGGGACCGACCCCTTACTGCCTGACCGCTCTGAGGAGCGATTAACGATGTTCGAGAGGTTCACCGACCGCGCGCGGCGGGTTGTCGTCCTGGCTCAGGAAGAAGCCCGGATGCTCAACCACAACTACATCGGCACCGAGCACATCCTCCTGGGCCTTATCCACGAGGGTGAGGGTGTCGCCGCTAAGGCCCTGGAGAGCCTCGGGATTTCGCTCGAGGCGGTCCGCCAGCAGGTGGAGGAGATCATCGGCCAGGGCCAGCAGGCCCCGTCCGGGCACATCCCCTTCACGCCCCGTGCCAAGAAGGTCCTGGAGCTGTCGCTCCGCGAGGCCCTTCAGCTCGGCCACAACTACATCGGCACCGAGCACATCCTGCTCGGCCTGATCCGCGAGGGCGAGGGCGTCGCCGCCCAGGTCCTCGTGAAGCTGGGCGCCGATCTCAACCGGGTGCGGCAGCAGGTCATCCAGCTGCTCTCCGGCTACCAGGGCAAGGAAGCCGCCACCGCCGGTGGCCCTGCCGAGGGCACCCCCTCCACGTCCCTGGTCCTCGACCAGTTCGGCCGCAACCTCACCCAGGCCGCCCGTGAGTCCAAGCTCGACCCGGTCATCGGGCGCGAGAAGGAGATCGAGCGGGTCATGCAGGTGCTGTCCCGCCGGACCAAGAACAACCCGGTCCTCATCGGCGAGCCCGGCGTCGGCAAGACGGCGGTCGTCGAGGGCCTGGCGCAGGCCATCGTCAAGGGCGAGGTGCCCGAGACCCTCAAGGACAAGCACCTCTACACCCTGGACCTCGGCGCGCTGGTCGCCGGTTCCCGGTACCGCGGTGACTTCGAGGAGCGCCTGAAGAAGGTGCTCAAGGAGATCCGCACCCGCGGCGACATCATCCTGTTCATCGACGAGCTCCACACCCTGGTGGGTGCGGGCGCCGCCGAGGGCGCGATCGACGCGGCCAGCATCCTCAAGCCGATGCTCGCCCGCGGCGAGCTGCAGACCATCGGTGCCACGACGCTGGACGAGTACCGCAAGTACCTGGAGAAGGACGCGGCCCTGGAGCGCCGCTTCCAGCCCATCCAGGTCGCGGAGCCGTCGCTGCCGCACACCATCGAGATCCTCAAGGGCCTGCGCGACCGCTACGAGGCCCACCACCGGGTCTCCATCACGGACGAGGCGCTGGTCCAGGCCGCCACCCTGGCCGACCGGTACATCTCGGACCGCTTCCTGCCGGACAAGGCGATCGACCTGATCGACGAGGCCGGTTCCCGGATGCGCATCCGCCGGATGACCGCGCCGCCGGACCTCCGCGAGTTCGACGAGAAGATCGCGGGCGTCCGCCGGGACAAGGAGTCCGCGATCGACTCCCAGGACTTCGAGAAGGCGGCGTCTCTCCGCGACAAGGAGAAGCAGCTGCTGGCGGCGAAGGCCAAGCGGGAGAAGGAGTGGAAGGCCGGCGACATGGACGTCGTCGCCGAGGTCGACGGCGAGCTGATCGCCGAGGTCCTCGCGACCGCCACCGGCATCCCCGTCTTCAAGCTCACGGAGGAGGAGTCCTCCCGCCTCCTGCGCATGGAGGACGAGCTCCACAAGCGTGTCATCGGGCAGAAGGACGCCATCAAGGCCCTCTCGCAGGCGATCCGCCGTACGCGGGCCGGCCTGAAGGACCCGAAGCGCCCCGGCGGCTCGTTCATCTTCGCCGGCCCGTCCGGTGTCGGTAAGACCGAGCTGTCCAAGACGCTCGCCGAATTCCTCTTCGGCGACGAGGACGCGATGATCTCGCTCGACATGTCGGAGTTCAGCGAGAAGCACACGGTTTCCCGCCTCTTCGGTTCCCCGCCCGGATACGTGGGTTACGAAGAGGGCGGCCAGCTCACCGAGAAGGTCCGCCGGAAGCCGTTCTCCGTCGTCCTCTTCGACGAGGTCGAGAAGGCCCACCCCGATATCTTCAATTCCCTTCTCCAGATCCTGGAGGACGGTCGTCTGACCGACTCCCAGGGCCGGGTCGTGGACTTCAAGAACACGGTCATCATCATGACGACCAACCTCGGGACCCGGGACATCTCGAAGGGCTTCAACCTGGGCTTCGCGGCGCAGGGCGACGTCAAGACCGGCTACGACCGGATGAAGGCGAAGGTCAACGAAGAGCTGAAGCAGCACTTCCGGCCCGAGTTCCTCAACCGCGTCGACGACACGGTCGTCTTCCACCAGCTCAGCCAGGAAGACATCATCCAGATCGTCGACCTGATGATCGCCAAGGTGGACGAGCGCCTCAAGGACCGCGACATGGGCCTCGAGCTCAGCGGTTCCGCCAAGGAGCTCCTCGCCAAGCACGGCTACGACCCGGTGATGGGCGCCCGGCCGCTGCGCCGGACGATCCAGCGCGAGATCGAGGACATCCTGTCGGAGAAGATCCTCTTCGGCGAGCTGCGCCCCGGTCACATCGTGGTCGTGGACACCGAGGGCGAGGGTGAGGCGAAGAAGTTCACCTTCCGCGGCGAGGAGAAGTCCGCCCTGCCGGACGTCCCCCCGATCGAGCAGGCCGCCGGCGGCGCCGGTCCGAACCTGTCGAAGGACGCGTAAGCGGTAACCCCCGCTGAAGGGCTGCCCCGGTCCGTACGGAGACGTACGGACCGGGGCAGCCCTCTTTTCGCGGTCAGCCGACGATGTCGACGCCGGGGAGGCGTTCCGTGCCGGTGAGCTCCACGCCCGCGGTGGCCACCGTCTTCAGCCGGGGCAGCGCGGCCAGCGGGGCCAGGTCGGCGTTCCCGCCGGGGGCGATCAGGAACAGCCGCTCCAGGCCGGGGAAGACGGCGGCCACGCGCTCCAGGGTCATCCCGCCGGCTCGGTGCTCCAGGAAGAGCTGGGTGACCCCCGGCAGCCGCACCGACGCGGGGCAGGACGCCAGCGGGCCGGGCCGGCAGTGCACCACCCGCACCTGCGGCAGCGCGGACAGGACCCGCCAGCCCTCGGCGGGCAGAGCGCCGTCCTCCAGCAGGCCGACCCATTCGAGCGTCGGGTGGCGCAGCAGCTCATCCAGCCCCGTGCCGGGCAGCGGCCGCATCTCGATCCGGCGCAGCGGGGCGTCCCCGGGAACGGCGGAGAGGCTCCAGGACGCTTCTTCCGGGAGGTGGACCGTCAGCCGCCGGAGCCGGCCGAGTGAGCTCAGGGCGCTCAGATCGGGCGCCGGCCCCGAGCGTTCCACGGTCAGTTCGGTCGGGTCGCAGTGCCCGAGCAGCGCGGAGAACGGCCCGTCGGAGACGGTGCCCCGGATGTCCAGCCGTTCCGGACGCATACCGAGCCGGACCAGCTCCTCCACCTGCCGGTCCGTGGTGATCGTGAAGTCCAGGCGTTTCTGGGGCAGCCGGGTGACGATCTCCTCGGCGTAGGCGGCGGGGTCGAACCGGGACCACGCCCAGATGAGCTGGGACCGCACCGGGAGGTGCCGGTGGGTGGCGAACCGGGCCAGGTAGGGCAGCGCCGCGTCCGAGGGGACGTGCGTGGCGGTGATGACCGCCATGCGGGCCTGCTCGTCGTCCAGGCCGTCCGGACCCGGGAGCAGGTCCAGGACCAGGGGGCCGACCGTGGCCAGCTCGCGGGCCTCCTCGGGGGTGCGGGGCGGGATGAACCGGTCCGTGCGGTCGAGCAGGGCGCGCCGGATGTCCGGGTCCAGTTCCGTGGCGTGTTCGAGGGCGGCCGTCGCGACGAAGAGGACGCGCAGCCGGGTGCGCCGGTCCGGGGCGGTGTCGGCGGCGGCCAGCAGTTCGGTGAAGATCTCGGCGCATTCGCGCGGCCGGGAGTGGGCGACGGCCATCCGGATGACGTCCTCCCACTGGTCGTCGCCGGCGTGCTCGGTCAGGACGCCCATGTGCCACTCGTCGACGATGGCCTTGGCCGCCAGGTAGTCCTGGAAGGTGCGGTGGACGAAGTCCACGGTGCCCGGCCCCGGCTCGCGGAGCAGGCCGCTGCGCTGGAGCAGGTGCTGGAAGACCGCCTCCGGGTTCCCGATCGAGGCGGCGTCCGGGACGGCGGGGATCCTGTCGAGCACGATGCTCTCCGCGCGGGCGCGGTCCATCTCCGTGCGGCCGTTGACCGTCAGCCAGTACGCGAGCCGCTGGATCAGCCGGACCTGCGGCGCCCCGCCCAGGTCGACGCCCGTGGGGTCGCCCATGTCGCGCTCGCGGTCGCGGCGGGCGAGCAGCATGTCGAGGGCGGCGTCGTACAGGCTCTTGCGGCCGCGCGGGAGGAAGCCGCGCCGGTCGCGGTGCAGGGCGCAGATCAGACCGCACATCAGGGGGTTGGTGGCGAGGCGGGCGAGGTCGGGCTTGGTGCGGAGGGCGTCGAGGAGCGGCTGCTGGTACGAGGCGGCGTCCGGTCCGGCGGCGGTGTGCCAGCGGCGTACGAACGCGGTCACCTCCGTGCGGCTCATCGGGGAGAGCGTGAGCTCGGTGAAGCCCTCGGGCGCCAGCCAGTCGTCGCGTACCGCGGAGGGGCGGGACGTGACGAGCCAGCGGTTGCCGCTGTCGTAGGCCGTGAGCAGCTCGCGCAGCCAGCGGCGGGTGCGGTCGCGCTCCGGCTCGGGGATCTCGTCGATCCCGTCGATCAGGAGGAGGCCGCGCCCGGAGGCGAGGACGCGGTCGGCCCAGCCGTCCGGCGGGGTGAGCGGGCAGCCGACGGCGGTCAGGAAGCGGTCGGGGGCGGGGAGCCGTTCCCCGTGCCGGGTGAGGGTGCGCAGCGGGAGGACGAACGGGACCCGGTCGCCGAGGTACGCCATCCGGTCGTCGCCGAGGGCGCCGCGGGAGGCGGACAGCGCGAGCCATTGCACCAGGGTGGTCTTGCCCGAGCCGGCGACCCCGCGCAGCAGGACCCGGTCCTGCCGGGCCAGGGCCTGGTCGGCGGGGCGGGGGCCGGTGGGGGCGCGGTGGGCGAGGACGGCGTCGACCGCTTCACGGACGGCGCCGAGCGGCATGTCGCCGGTGAGCTCGGCGGCCTCCGGCGCGCTCGCCTCCAGCGACAGGTAGGCCACGTCCAGCGGCCAGGCGTCAGGGGAGTCGTGCAGGTCGATGCCGTAGATCGTCAGGCTGCCCTGCCTCTTGGTGACGTACGCGTGGTAGCGGCGCTCGAAGGCGGCGTCCGCCGCGAAGGGCCGGGGGGTCCGGGCGATGAGGGCGTCGATCTTCGCGATCAGTTCCGCCTGGGTGCGGCTGTGCTCCACCAGGGTGCGGGCGACGAAGGAGGAGCGCTGGGTGAAGAACTCCAGGACGAGCAGGCAGGCCCACTCGGTGAGGGACTCCAGGAACAGGGACGCGTCGGTGGACAGGCCGTCCGCGGCCGGGGCGGCGCCGCGCAGGCGGCTCGCCAGCTCGCGGTGGCCGAGGCGGACGGCCTGGACGTCGTCCATGTCGAGGTCGCCGAGGGCGAGCAGCGTACGGGCGAGGGTGTGCGTGACGGCTTCGGCCTCGCCGGCCGGGAAGGGCGGCTCGCCGGGGACGGCGAGCGCGTCGGCGACGAGCCGTGCGGCGAGGCTCCGGACGTCCCGCTCGGTCAGCGTCCGCTTCTCGCCGCGGAAGGAGACCAGCCGGGAGAGGCGGACGCGCTGACCGGTCAGGCCGGCCCCGGGACCGTCCTGGACGAAGAGCTTCCTGATCAGCGGCCCGATCGCGGTCGATGCGAGGCGGGTGCCGATGAGTGCTGGATCCACGTGCGTCCCCCCGGAGCCACGGCGTGATCGTCGACGCGTCGAGACTAGCCGGGGATCCCGGGCCGGGGCCCCGGAACGGGGTGCTTCGGGCCAGGGGCCGTGACAAGGCGCACAGGCGTTTTGGGCGGTACTAGGTGGAATAGTGCGCCCTGCCGGGTCCGGGGCGCCTTTTCGCGGCCGAGCGGGAGGCGCCACCGGCCCGGGGCCGGGCGAGGTGGCGGTGAGCGGGGCGTAAAGCGGCAGGTGGTTGGGGGCGCGAGGGGGGCAAACCTTGCTTTCTAAGGACATATCGTACTCAGTGCTGGGGTTTCCGCGACCCGTCAAGTGGCCACGTCACACCCGGGCGCCTACGACCAGATGTCGTAGATGGGTGGTTTGAGGTGGGATGGGTGGGCGGGTTACCAAGGATGAGCACAACCGCCCGGCGCGCTCTTCGCGTCGGGTCCGCTCTTGTCCGGAGGACTTCCCCGTATGTCGAAGCGCGTCAAGCACCCCACCCGTAACGCCGTCGTCGCCCTCGCCGCCGCCGGCATGGGAGCGTCGATGGTGTTCGGAGGCGGAGCCGCCGTCGCCGCCGACAGCAAGACGGTTCCGGCCGCGGGTCCCGCCGCCGCCGTCGCCGCCCAGGCCCACACGCAGGCCGTCCAGGCCAAGGCCGCCCAGGCGCAGGCCGCGAAGAAGGCCGCCGCGAAGAAGGCGGCCGCCGCGGCCAACGCCGCCAAGAAGGCCGCTCTCGCGAAGAAGGCCGCCGCGAAGAAGGCCACGTCCTGGGTCAAGCCGGTCGCCCGGTACACCCTGACCGCCAGCTTCAACCAGGGCGGCGCCATGTGGTCCCACAAGCACTCCGGCCAGGACTTCGCCGTGCCGGTAGGCTCCGTGGTCAAGGCCGCCCACTCCGGTGTCGTCGTGAAGGCCGGCCCCAACGGTGGCGGCGACGGCCCCGCGTACGGCAACGCCATCGTGGTGAAGCACGCCAACGGCCGGTACTCCCAGTACGCGCACCTGTCGAGGATCGACGTGCACATCGGCCAGACGGTGAAGACGGGCCAGAACATCGCCCGGTCCGGCAACACCGGGAACTCCTCCGGCCCGCACCTGCACTTCGAGATCCGTACGACCCCGAACTACGGCTCCGCGCTCAACCCGGCGAAGTTCCTGCGCGCCGAGGGCGTCGTCATCTGACGCTCAGCCCCGCGCCCGGCCCCGGTGGGCCTGGGACACCAGATCGATGGCGACTTCGAGGACGGCCGCGCGCTTCTCCTCGGGGTCGCCGTCGACGTGCTGCATGAAGAACATCCCGGCGTGCATGGTGAACAGCGCGCTGATGCAGCGCACCCGGTCGGTCATGGCGTAGTCCGGCTCCTGGATCAGCTGCGTCAGCGTGATCATGCGGTCCTTGAACGTCTCGCCGATGGCGAGGTCGCGCACGGTCGCCTGGTTCTCCTGCATGAAGCGGAAGAGCGGGGCGGCGCCGATGAGCGCCGCGTGGTAGCGGCGCAGCATCTCCTGCTTGGTCTCCAGGGTGCGCGGCTGCTGCTCGGCCCAGGCGATGAGCTCGTCGATCGGCCGCGTCAGATCGCGGAAGAGGCTGATGACGATGTCTTCCTTGGTCTTGAAGTGGTAGTACAGCGCCGCCTTGGTGACCTCCAGGTGCTCGGCGATCTCACGCAGGGAGGTCTTCTCGTAACCCTGCTGGGCGAAGAGCTCGAGCGCCACGTCCTGGATGCGCTGACGGGTGTTGCCTCTGACCATGGTCGCTCCCGCGAAACTTACTTGACGCCCGGCTAGTGACGGGTCTACCTTCCCCCAGTGTAGTAACTAGCCGGGCGGCAAGTAAGTAACGGGAGTAGGGAACATGTCGGAACCCCTGGAGAAAGCGGCACCGGCGGCGGAGGCCAGACCGCCGCGCAGCGTACGCGTCGTCCTGCTGGCGCTGATGATCGCGATGCTGCTGGCCATGCTGGACAACATGATCATCGGCACCGCGATGCCGACGATCGTCGGGGAGCTGGGCGGCCTCGCCCACCTGTCCTGGGTGGTCACCGCGTACACCCTCGCCACGGCCGCCTCGACGCCCATCTGGGGCAAGCTCGGCGACCTCTACGGGCGCAAGGGCACCTTCCTCACCTCGATCGTGATCTTCCTCATCGGCTCCGCCCTCAGCGGCATGGCCCAGGACATGGGCCAGCTCATCGGCTTCCGCGCCGTGCAGGGCCTGGGCGCCGGCGGCCTGATGGTCGGCGTGATGGCGATCATCGGCGACCTCATACCGCCCCGCGAGCGCGGCAAGTACCAGGGCATGATGGCCGGCGTCATGGCCCTCGCGATGATCGGCGGCCCGCTCGTCGGCGGCACCATCACCGACCACTGGGGCTGGCGCTGGTCCTTCTACATCAACCTGCCCCTCGGTGCGGTCGCCCTCGCCATGGTCACCGCCGTCCTGCACCTGCCGAAGCGGGACCGCGACCACCGGCCCCGCGTCGACTACCTCGGCGCCGCGCTGCTGACCGTCGGGATCACCGCGATCGTCCTGGTCACCACCTGGGGCGGTACGGAGTACGCCTGGGGCTCCTCCGTCATCGTGGGTCTGAGCACCCTCGGGGTCGCCGCGCTCGCCGGCTTCCTCTTCGTCCAGACCCGCGCGCCCGAGCCGATCATGCCGCTGCACATCTTCCGCAGCCGCAACTTCAGCCTCATGTCGCTGATCGGCTTCCTCACCGGCTTCGTGATGTTCGGCGCGACGCTCTTCCTGCCGCTGTACCAGCAGTCCGTGCAGGGCGCCTCCGCCACCAACTCGGGCCTGCTGCTCCTGCCGATGCTGCTGTCGATGATGGTCGTCTCGCTGATCGCCGGACGCGTCACCACCAACACCGGCAAGTACAAGGTCTTCCCCATCGCCGGCGGCGCGCTGATGGTCGCCGGGCTCTTCCTGCTCGCGCAGATGGACACCGGGACGTCCCGGCTCACCTCGGGTCTCTACATGGCGGTCCTCGGCGCCGGCATGGGCTTCCTGATGCAGATCACGATGCTCGTCGCGCAGAACAGCGTCGAGATGAAGGACATGGGCGTCGCCTCGTCCTCCACCACCCTCTTCCGTACGCTCGGTTCGTCCTTCGGCGTCGCCATCATGGGCGCGCTGTTCACCGGCCGGGTGCAGGACGAGATGGCGGCGCGCGGCGGCTCCGCCGTCACCCAGCAGTCCGCCCAGCTGGACGCGGCGAGCCTGGCGAAACTGCCGGAGCAGGTCCGCGAGGCGTACCAGTTCGCCGTGTCGTCCGGCACGCACATCGCCTTCCTGGTGGGCGCGGCGGTCGCCGTCCTCGGCTTCGTCGCCGCCTTCTTCGTCGAGGAGGTCCCCCTCAGGGGCGCGGGCCCGCAGTCCGCCCCCGCGCAGGAGGACACCAAGGAGGGCCGGCTCGCGGACACCGCGGTCTGACCCCCTCGTACGCCGCCGATGGGCCCCACCCGGCACCGGGTGGGGCCCATCGGCGTCAGGGCGTGTCGGGCAGGCGCAGTATCGGGAAGCTGCCCGTCGTCGTCGGGGCGTGCTCCGGCAGCCACAGCACCGCGATCGCACCCCCCGCCCCCGGCGCGGTGCCCGTGGGCGCCGCGTTGCGGAACGTGAGCCGTGCGCCCAGCACCCGCGCCTGCCCCGCCGCGATGGTCAGGCCCAGACCGTGACCGTGACCGGCCCGGTCGCTGGCGCCCGTATGGAACCGGCTCGGCCCCTCGCGCAGCAGCGCCTCCGGGAAGCCCGGCCCGTGGTCGCGGACCCGCACCACCCGGCCCTCGACGGTGACCTCCACCGGCCCCTTGCCGTGCTTGGCGGCGTTGGCCAGCAGGTTCCCCAGGATCCGCTCCAGCCGCCGCGGATCGGTGTTCACCCACGACTCGTGCACCACCCGCACCACCGCGTCCGGGTACAGCGCGACGACCCGGCGTTCGACGAACTCCCCCAGCGCGATCTCCTGGAGCTCGGCCCGCTCGGACGCGCTGTCCAGCCGGGCCACCTCCAGCACGTCCTCGACCAGCGTGCGCATCGCCTGCGCCCGGTCCCGCACCAGCTCCGTCGGCCGGCCCGGCGGCAGCAGCTCGGCGGCGGTCAGCAGCCCGGTCACCGGCGTGCGCAGCTCGTGCGCGATGTCCGCGGTGACCCGCCGCTCCGCCTCGATCCGCTCGTTCAGCGCGTCCGTCAGGGCGTCCACCGCCCGCGCGAGCTCGTCCGTCTCGTCGCGTACGACCCCGCCGATGGCGTCCCGGACCCGTACCTCCGTATTGCCCTGGGCGACCTTCCCGGCCGCGGTGGCCGCCTTGCGCAGCCGGCGCGACAACTGGCCGCCGATCAGCACGCCCAGCGCGCACCCGCCGAAGACCACCGACACCGAACCGACGATCAGCGCCTCGTCCAGATCCTTCATGATCGTCGTGCTGCGGCTGGCGAACTGGCTGTGCAGCGACAGCACGTCGCCGTTGCCCAGCGGCACCGCCGCCCACACGTCCGGCGGACCCTCCGGGTGCTCCTGCACGTACGTCCCGCGACGCCGCTCCGCCATCAGCTCGTCCAGCTGCTCCGGGAGGGCCGGGTCGTTGAGCTTCGCCCCGAACTTGGGGTCCGTCTTCGGCTTGGCCGACTCGTACATCCGCTGTGCGAACAGCAGCCGCTCCAGCTGGACGTCCCGTGCGTTGCCGAGCATCGAGACGCGGGCGGCGTTGTGGACGACCAGGCTGAGCGCCACCGCGACCAGGGCGCCGACGGCGGCGATGGCGATCGAGATCTTCCATCTGACACCGGTGCGCAAGGAGGGCGGCTTCATCCCTTGAGCTTGTAGCCGAAGCCGCGGACCGTCTCGATCCGGTCCTGGCCGATCTTCGCGCGCAGCCGCTGCACATGGACGTCCACCACCCGGGTGTCACCGCCCCAGCCGTAGTCCCAGACCCGCTCCAGCAGCTTGTCGCGCGACAGCACGGTGCCCGGCGCCGACGAGAACTCCAGCAGCAGGCGCATCTCCGTCGGGGTCAGCCCCACCGGCGCGCCGCCCCTGCGGACCTCCATGCCGTCGGTGTCGACCTCCAGGTCGCCGAAGACCAGCACGCCGCCCTGGTCCTGCCCGGCCCGGTCCCCGTCGCCGGCCCCGCCCGCCGCCCCGCCCGCGTGCCCGAAGCGGCGCAGCACGGCACGGATCCGGGCGACCAGCACGGCACCGTCGAACGGCTTGGTGACGTAGTCGTCGGCACCCGCCTCCAGCCCCAGCACCACGTCGATCGAGTCGGCACGGGCCGACAGCATGATCACCGGCACGGTCGACTCGTCCCGGATGCGCCGGCACAGGCTCACACCGTCCATGCCCGGCAGCATCACGTCCAGCAGCGCGATGTCCGGCTGCCGCTGCCGGAAGGACTCCAGACCGGACAGCCCGTCCGGCATCGCCGTCACCGCGAAGCCGTCGCGCTCCAGGGCGAGCTGCGTGGCCTCCCGGATGACGTCGTCGTCCTCCACGAACAGGACATGGGTCTCGGCCATCGACGTCTTCTCTCCGTGCTCTCGGTTCTCGGGCGCTCAGTTCTTGGGGGGCGCGGTCGGGTCGGCGGGGGCGGGGCCGTCGATGCCGCCGTCCCCGACGGTCTTGCTGTACTCGTTGTGCACCCGGTCGTGCTCGGTGAACCTGTTGCCCGTCCACCGGTAGGTGATCACGTCCTCGCCGGACGGGTACGAGACCGGGTCGCCCTCCGCGTACACCTGCTTGGTGACGACCAGATCCCCCCGGTCGATCGTCGAGTACACGGCCGGCTCCTCCAGGGAGAAGACATTCTCGTACGAGGTGCCCTTGGCGTCGTCCTTCGGCGGGCCCGGCCGGTACACGTACGTCCCCACGCCCACCGCGTCACCGCACGTCAGTACGTTCACCACGACGTCGTTGGTGCCGGAGTCCGTCAGCGTTCCGTAGGAGGTGTCCACGGGGTAGGCGTCCGCCACGCACGGCTTGAGGTCGTCCTTGACCTGCTCGCTGACCTTCGGGTCGGTCATGATCAGCCGGACCGGGTCCACCTTCCTCACCGGCGAGGACGCCGACGACGCCGGCGCGGGCGCGCTCGACGGCGTGCCCTGGTCGGCCCGGGCCGCGCCCTCGTCGCGCGTCCCCGTGCCACCGGTCGAGCACCCGGCCGTGAGCATGCCGAGAGCGGCGGCCACCGCCATCGCCGTGGTGCCCGCCGCCCGGATCCCGCCCGTGCCGCTCCCGCTGAATCTGGCGCTCAGGCCGCGCACCGCTCCCGCCCCCGTTCGTGGCCACGTCCCGCCGCGCGCTCCGCACGGCCGTCACGCTCCAGGGCCCGGACACCGGCACCGACGCCTCGGCTCTCCAGCTCCTGGCGGAGACGGGCCAGCGCCCGGTGGAGCGTGGACTTCACCGTACCGGTCGACATGCCGAGCGCGGCGGCCGTCTCCTCGGTGCTCATCTGCTCCCAGTGCCGCAGCACGACCACACTGCGCTGCTTGGGCGCCAGCACCTTCAGGATGTCCATCAGCAGGGCCCGGTCGGCGTGCTGCTCGGTGGCGTCGTCGACGGACGCGTCGGGCAGCTGCTCGGTGGGCACCTCCTCCAGCCTGCGGGCGCGCCACCACTCCGTACGCGTATTGATCATCACGCGGCGCAGGTAGGCGTCGGCGAGACTCTTGTCGGCTATGCCGTCCCAGCGGCCGTACGTCCGGGCCAGCGCCGTCTGCAGGAGGTCCTGCGCGTCGACGGGATCGGGGACCAGACGCCGGGCGCTGCGCAGCAGGGCGTCCTGCCGTGTGCGTACGTACTCCTCGAATTCGAGCACCTCGCCGTGCGACATCCCGAACCGCCTCCGATCCCCGTGAACCCCGTGAACTGCTGACGTCGCACGACGCTACGGAGCGGTTGTCACGGGGTTGTCCGCACAGACCGTCGGCGGACGCACGGCTGGCCATCGGTTGTGTAACAGCGATGGTGTTACGTGGCCGGGGGCGCGGCGCGGGACGACGCCGCCCCCGGCCCTCAGCCGGCCGGAAGCCGGTACAGCCCGCCGTCCAGGGGCTCGACCAGGCCGTCGGCGACCAGACCGTCCAGGGCACGGGCGCGCTGCACCGGCTCGTGCCAGACCGCGTCGAGCGCTGCCTGCTCCACCGGGGTCACCGCCTCGCGCAGGACGGCCAGCAGCCGGCCGCGCACCTGGCGGTCCGTACCCGCGTACGTCTGGCCCCGCCGGGCCGGGCCGTCGTGGGCGGGCTTGCCCGCCAGCCGCCAGGCGCACCGGCCGGCGATCGGGCAGCGGGCGCAGTCCTCGTTGCGGGCCGTGCACACCAGTGCGCCCAGCTCCATGGACGCCGCCGCCCAGCGGGCCGCCGTCGGCTCGTCGTGCGGCAGCAACTCCCGCGCCAGCCGCCGCTCGGCGGCGGTGGTGGCGTTCGGCGGGTACTGCACGCCCGTCACCGCCCGGGCGAACACCCGCCGCACGTTCGTGTCCAGCACCGCGTGACGCCGCCCGTACGCGAACGACGCCACCGCCGCCGCCGTGTACTCCCCGATGCCCGGGAGGGCGAGCAACTGCGCGTGATCACTCGGTACGTCGCCGCCGTGCCGCTCGGTTATCGCCACCGCCGCGCCGTGCAGCCGCAGCGCGCGGCGCGGGTAGCCGAGCCGGCCCCAGGCGCGCACGGCCTCACCGGGCGCTTCGGCGGCCAGGTCAGCGGGGCGCGGCCAGCGGGCCAGCCACTGCTCGTACACCGGGAGCACCCGGCTCACCGGCGTCTGCTGGAGCATGAACTCGCTGACCATCACCCCCCAGGCGCCCGCCTCGGGGCGGCGCCAGGGCAGGTCGCGGGCGTTCTGTTCGAACCAGGCGAGCACGGGCGCGTGCAGGCCGGCGGTGTCGGGCCCGCAGCCGGGCCCGGTCTCGGGGGAGGAGGGGATCGCAGTCATGGCACCCCGATCCTGGCACGTTCCTCAGGAACGGCGGTGCATCGCCTCCCGGCGCCGCCGGTTCGCGGCCCGGCCCGCGCCGGGCGCCGGGACGGCCGGCCCCGGCCCGGCGAGCCACGTGGCGAGGGCGGACCGGCTCATCCGCATGGTGTCGGCCAGTGCCCGCGTCGGACCGGTCAGCAGCTTGACGAACAGGACCGCCATCAGCGCGCCCAGCACCAGCCCGGCCGCCACGTCGTGCGGGTAGTGGACACCGACGAAGACCCGTGAGAACGCCATCAGCAGCGCCATCGGGACGGTGAGCCAGGCGATCCCGCGCCAGGCCAGGGCGAGCGCGGCGGCGGCGGCACCCGCGATGGCCGAGTGGTTGCTGGGGAAGGACCAGTCGCCGTACGCCGGGCACTCCACGATCGACGCGGCGGCCCCCGCCACCGCCCGGCACGGCCGCTCCTCGTCCACCACCGACTTCAGCAGCTCGCTCACCACGTATCCGAACGCGGTGCCCAGCGGCGCCAGCACGGCCAGCGCCAGGCCCCGGGACTCGGCGGGGCGCGCCCGCCACCAGCCGGCGAGGAACAGCACGCCGAACAGCAGCAGGCCGGCCTCCGTCCACAGCTCGGCGACGAGCTGCAACCAGCCCGGGGTGTCGTGGGCGAGGTCGGTGATGTCGCGATAGAGGTCCTGGCTCATGGTTACGGACGGTACCTGGCGTGCCGGAGCCGTCCGACCGGAGCCCGGTCGTTCGAGTGTGATCATCCGCAAAACTTGATGCACAGGCGGCGGGTGGGGCGGGAGTTGGCGTCGATCTCTCGTACAGTTTGGGCGTGGGATCTCTGCGCAATCCGGTCGGGCCGCTTCCCTCCTCCATCTACTGGCGACGGAGGGCAGTCGCGGCGAGCCTGGTCGCGCTGCTCGCGCTGCTGATCGTATGGTTCGTCAGCTCCGGCGACGACGGCGGGAAGAAGGGCCGCGACGGCTCCGACGGCGCCGCTCCCGCCACCTCCATCACACCGGGCCCGTCCCGGCCCGGGGCGGCGATCAGCGAACAGCCGGGCGGGCGCGACGAGTCGGGCACCGGAGACGGCGACGACGGCGGGAAGAACGGTGACACCTCGTCACCCGGCGCCACCGACAGCGGCGGGGGCGACGGGACGGGCGGCACGGGCGGCGGAGCGGACACCGGCACGGGCCCCGGTGCCGCCACCGGCGGCGGCACCGGGGCGGGCGGCACGGCGACGACCGGCACCGGCGGCACGACCACCGGCCAGCAGGTCCCCGCGAACAGCCCCCTCCCCAACTGCGCACCGGGAACCGTGCAGTTGACGCTGCGCAGCCTCAAGGTGAGCTACGCGCCCGACGAGAAGCCCCGCTTCCAGCTGGTCGCCCGCAACACCTCGCCCACCACCTGCAAGACCGACCTCGGGGCGAAGACCGCCGTCCTCACCATCAAGAACGACGAGGCCGACCAGGTCTGGTCCTCCAAGGACTGCCCCCGCGGCTCCGGAACCCTGCTGCTGCGCGTTCCGGCGGGCGGCAGCGTCACGCACACCGTGGAGTGGGACCGCCGCCCGAGCGCGCCGCGCTGCGCGACACCGCCCGCGACAACCGCCGGACCGGGCACCTACCTGGTCGAGGCGGCGGTGCCGGGCGCGAAGGTGATGCCGGCCTCGTTCACCCTCGCCAAGGACTGACGGGCCGGGCCCCGGAGCCCTAGACGTACCGCTCGAGGATCGACGACTCGGCGAGCCGCGACAGCCCCTCGCGCACGCTGCGGGCCCGCGCCTCGCCGACCCCGTCGACGGTCTGGAGGTCGTCGACGCTCGCCGCGAGCAGCTTCTGCAGGCCGCCGAAGTGCTCCACCAGCCGCTCGATGATGGCGCCCGGCAGCCGCGGCACCTTCGCCAGCAGCCGGTAACCGCGCGGCGAGACCGCCGAGTCGAGGGCCTCCGGCGAACCGGTGTAGCCCAGGGCGCGGGCCACGATCGGCAGCTCCAGCAGCTCCGCGTGGCTGAGCGCGTCCAGCTCGGTGAGCGCCTCGGCGACCGTGCGGGACCGCTTGGCCGTCGGCTCGGGCACGTAGTCGCGGACCACCAGCTCCCGCTCCGGCTCCACGCCCGCGATCAGCTCGTCGAGCTGGAGGGTGAGCAGCCGGCCGTCGGTGCCGAGCTCGACGACGTACTCGGCGATCTCGGTGGCGATCCGGCGCACCATCTCCAGACGCTGGGCCACGGCGGTGACGTCCCGGACGGTCACCAGGTCCTCGATCTCCAGCGCGGAGAGCGTGCCGGACACCTCGTCCAGGCGGAGCTTGTAACGCTCCAGCGTGGCGAGGGCCTGGTTGGCCCGGGAGAGGATCGCGGCCGACTCCTCCAGGACGCGGCGCTCACCGTCGACGTACAGGGCGATCAGCCGCATCGACTGCGACACGGAGACCACGGGGAAGCCGCACTGCTTGCTCACCCGGTCCGCCGTGCGGTGCCGGGTGCCGGTCTCCTCGGTGGGGATGGACGCGTCCGGTACGAGCTGCACGCCCGCCCGGAGGATCTTGGTGATGTCCTTGTCGAGGATGAGCGCGCCGTCGAGCTTGCACAGCTCGCGCAGCCGGGTCGCGGTGAACTCCACGTCCAGCACGAAGCCGCCCGTGCACATCGACTCGACCGTCTTGTCCATGCCGAGGACGATGAGACCACCGGTGTTCCCCCGGAGGATGCGCTCCAGACCGTCGCGCAGGGACGTACCCGGCGCGACCGCGCTCAGGGAAGCGCGCATCAGCGCTTCCTTGCCGGAGCCCGCGCCGGACTTTCCGGGAGCTGCTGCCCCGTCCTTGGCTGCCACTGCACTCCTCCGGCTCGTACGGATGGGCGAGACCTGGGCAAAGTCTAGCGACCCCGCCCACGTCCGTCGGGCTCCCGCCCGGTCCACCCCGCGACGGGCCCCGGCCGCACGGGGCGGGTACGCCCCCGGGGAGCGGTGGTTGAGGCGCGGGGTGCGGGTGCCTGCGGGTGTTCCTCGGTGGTGGTGGGGCGAGCCTCCGCCGGGCAGCGACCCGGCCGGGCCGGGGGTGCCCGGCGCGTCAGTTCCGGGGGGCCTCCTCGCGCGGGGAGGGCGTCCGGCGGCGGGCGCGGGGCAGGACCCGCAGCGCGTCGCCCATGTCGGCGACCTCCGTGACCTTCATGCCCGGGGGGACCTTGCCCGGGTCCACCGGGACCAGCGCGTGGGTGAAGCCCAGCCGGTGCGCTTCGGCGAGGCGCCGCTGGACACCCGTGACGCGGCGGACCTCGCCCGCGAGGCCGACCTCGCCGATGGCGACCAGGTTCTTCGGCAGCGGGGTGTCGCTGGCCGCCGAGGCCAGGGCCAGGGCGATCGCCAGGTCGGCGGCCGGTTCGGACAGCTTCACCCCGCCGACCGTCGCCGAGTAGATGTCCCGCTTGCCGAGCGCGGTGATCCGGCCGCGTTGCTCCAGGACCGCCAGCATCATGGAGACGCGGGAGGTCTCCAGGCCGGAGGTGGTGCGTCGGGGCGACGGGATCTGCGAGTCGACCGTGAGCGCCTGGACCTCGGCGACCAGCGGGCGGCGGCCCTCGAGGGTGACGGTCAGGCAGGTGCCGGGGACCGCCTCCGCGCGGCGGGTGAGGAAGAGGCCGCTCGGGTCGGCGAGACCCGTGATCCCCTCGTCGTGCAGTTCGAAGCAGCCGACCTCGTCCGTCGTGCCGTACCGGTTCTTCACACCCCGCACCAGCCGCAGCCGGGCGTGCCGGTCGCCCTCGAAGGACAGGACGACGTCGACGAGGTGCTCCAGCAGCCGGGGCCCCGCGATGGCGCCGTCCTTCGTCACGTGGCCGACCAGGAGGGTGGACATGCCCCGCTCCTTGGACGCGCGGATCAGCGCCCCGGCGACCTCGCGCACCTGGGCCATGCCGCCCGGGGCCCCGTCGATCTCGGGGGAGGCCACGGTCTGCACGGAGTCCAGGATCAGCAGGGACGGCTTGACGGCGTCCAGGTGGCCGAGGACGGCGGACAGGTCCGTCTCGGCGGCCAGGTACAGGTGGTCGTCGATCGCGCCGATCCGGTCGGCCCGCAGCCGGACCTGGCTCGCGGACTCCTCACCCGTCACGTAGAGCGTGCGGTGCTCGTCGCTCGCCGCCTTCGCCGCGACGTCGAGGAGGAGGGTGGACTTGCCGACGCCCGGTTCGCCCGCGATGAGGACGACGGCGCCGGGCACCAGCCCGCCGCCCAGGACGCGGTCCAGCTCGTCCACGCCGGTCGTCCGGGCGGTGGCCTGCCGGCCGTCGACCTGACCGATCGGCAGCGCGGCGGTGGAGACCCGCCCGGCGGCCGTGGTGCGGACGGCGGGCGCGCCGTACTCCTCCACCGTCCCCCATGCCTGGCACTCGGGGCAGCGGCCGAGCCATTTGGCGGTCGTCCACCCGCACTCCGTGCAGCGGTAGGAGGGCCGGTCCTTGGCGGATTTCGTACGGGCAGCCATGCCGAAGACCGTAGCGGTCCCCACTGACAACGCCGTCCGCGCGGGACCGACGGGACACCGGGGACATCAGGGGGCGGGTGGGCGACCGGCGCGGAATCAGCACCCCCTGTCCCCTTTTGAGGGATACGTTCACCCGTAAGGATTAAAAGTGCGGAAGGGCTGTGAAGGGTGTGCCGTCCACTGCCTACGGTCGCCGGGTGACGAGCAGCAGGCTGGAAACCCCCACGCACCCCACCGGCGCACACCGGGCACGGCGTCGCGCGCCCCGGACCGGGGCCCGCACCCTGGCCCAGTGCCCGCCGGCGCGGTACGAGCCGTACCTGGACGGGCTTTTCACGTACTGCCTGTCCGTGCTGTGCGACCACGACGCGGCGACCGCGGTGCTGGGCGACGCACTGGCCGTCGCCGAGCGGCAGTCGGGGCGCCGCCCCGGCGCCGACCCGGACCGGAGGGCATGGCTGTACGCGCTCGCCCGCTGGGCCTGCCTGCGCGAGCTCGGCGAACAGCGGCGCCGTCGCAGGCGGCAGGGCCGGGGGGCGCACGCCGGGCGCCCGGCCGTTCCCGGTCCCCTCGCCGGGCCCGCCCCGCGCGTCCGCCCCGAGATCGCGGAGCGCCGCCGCCGCGAGCTGGCCCTGCTCGCCTGGCCCGAGGCGGCCGGGACCACGCCCGAGCAGCGCGAGGCGCTGGAGCTGGCCGTACGGCACCGGCTCCCGGCACCGCAGGTCGCCGCGGTCCTCGGGATGGAACCCTTCGCCGCCCGCGAGCTGCTGTCCGCCGCGGCCTGCGAGGTGGAGCGCACCCGCGCCGCCCTGGCCGTCGTCGAGACCGGCACCTGCCCGGCGGTCGCCCGGCTCCCCGGTGACGAGGAACTGCTGCTCTCGGCCACCCTCCGCCGCGAACTCGTCCGGCACGTCGACGACTGCCCCCGCTGCCGAAGAGCCGCCGAGCGCGCCGGTGCGGGCGGCCCCTGGCCGGGCTCCTCGGTCACGCCCGCGACGCTCCCGCTGGCCGAGGCGCCCAAGGCGGCGGTGTACGTCGCGATGCTGCACGTCCCGCGCGCCCGGGCGGCCGGCCCGCGGTTCGGGCGCGACGGCTTCCCCCTGGACCCGGGGGACCACGCGGCCCGCCGCGACCGCATGCGGGCGCGGGCGGTGACGACCACCGTGGTGGCCACCGTGGTCGCGGCGCCGGTGCTCGCCCTGTGGGCGGCCTACCGGGAGGCGCCGCTGACGGGCGAGGGGCGCGACGGCCCGGTCAGCGCGGCGGAGGCCGGCGACCGGACCGCCGGCCCGGACGGGCAGGACGGCCGGCCCGACCACTACGAGAACGCGGCCAGCGCCCGGACGGACCCCGCCCGCCGCTCCGCCGCCTCCGGCTCCTCGCACGTCTCGGTGGAGGTGATCAGCACCGGTACGCCGCCGGCCGCCCCCGGCGTACCCGGCCCGGGCCGCGTCACGGTCACCGCGCAGCCCGCGGGCGGCGACACGACCGTGCTCACCCTGACCGCCTCGGGCGGCGCCCCGGTGACCTGGTCCCTGTGGACGAACGCCCCGTGGCTCTACGCCGACCGGGCCTCCGGCACCCTCGCCCCCGGCCGGTCGGTCACGGTGTACGTCACCGTCGACCACGCCCGTGAACCGGCCGGCGACTGGACCGCCCGCGTCGGGGTCGACCCGGCGGGCGCGGTGGTGGAGATCGACGGCCACGGTGCGCGCCGCCCGCCGTCCTACCCGGCCCCCGGCACCCCGCGCCCGGCCCCGACCATGCCGGCGCCGACCATGCCGCCTTCCCCGGACCCGACGCCCACCCCGACCCCCACACCGTCGCAGTCGGAGCCGTCGACCCCGCCGCCCTCACCCGACCCGACGCCGCCCGGCACCCCGCCGCCCACCGAGGACCCGGCCGCGGAACCCCCGCCGGGCTGATGGGCGCCGGACGTCAGGCGACCGGGTCCGCCGGGTGCGGGGCCACCAGCGGCAGCGCGGACGCCAGACGGGCCTCGCACAGCTCCACCAGCACGTCGTACGCGTCCTTGCCCATCAGCTCCGTCAGCTCCGGGCGGTACGTCACGTACACCGGCTCGCCCGCGCCGTGCGCCGACGTCGCCGACGTGCACCACCAGTGCAGGTCGTGGCCGCCCGGACCCCAGCCCCGGCGGTCGTACTCGCCGATCGAGATCTGGAGCACCCGTGTGTCGTCGGGCCGGTCGATCCAGTCGTACGTGCGCCGCACCGGCAGCTGCCAGCAGACGTCCGGCTTGGTCTCCAGCGGCTCGCGGCCCTCCCGCAGCGCCAGGATGTGCAGCGCGCAGCCCGCCCCGCCCGCGAACCCCGGGCGGTTCTGGAAGATGCAGGACCCCTCCCAGCGGCGCGTCTGGCGCTCGCCGTCCTCGTCGAGCTGCACCCACCCGCCGGCCGACGTGCCCTCGTCGTGGAACTGCCACAGCTCGGGCGTGAGGCGGGCCACGTGCGACGCGACACGCTGCTCGTCGTCCTCGTCGGAGAAGTGCGCGCCCAGCGTGCAGCAGCCGTCGGCCGCCCGCCCCGCCTGGATGCCCTGGCAGCCGCTGCCGAAGACGCAGGTCCAACGGGACGTCAGCCAGGTCAGGTCGCAGCGGAAGACCTGCTCGTCGTCGGCCGGGTCGGGGAACTCCACCCAGGCACGGGGAAAGTCCAGGCCCTTTTCGTCGGAAACACCCGGAACAGGCAGTACGGGCAGTAGGGGGGACTTGTCGTGCTTCTTGGCGGGCTTCGCCTTCTTGGTCTTTGGCACACACCAAGCGTATGCGCCGGGCGCAGTAGCGTTCAGGGCATGAGACTCGGAGTTCTCGACGTCGGTTCGAACACGGTGCACCTGCTGGTGGTGGACGCCCATCCCGGCGCCCGGCCCCTGCCCGCCCATTCCCACAAGGCGGAACTGCGGCTCGCCGAGCTGCTGGACGCGGACGGCTCCATCGGCGACCGGGGCATCGAGCGGCTCGTCACCATCACCCACGACGCGGTGCGCACCGCCGAGGACAAGGGGTGCGAGGAGGTCCTCCCCTTCGCCACCTCCGCCATCCGCGACGCGGCCAACGCCGACACCGTACTGAAGCGGGTCAGGGACGAGACCGGCGTCGACCTCCAGGTCCTCTCCGGTCCGGAGGAGGCCCGCCTCACCTTCCTCGCCGCCCGCCGCTGGTACGGCTGGTCGTCGGGCAAGCTGCTGCTGCTGGACATCGGCGGCGGCTCCCTGGAGATCGCGTACGGGATCGACGAGGAGCCCGACGCCGCCGTGTCCCTGCCGCTGGGCGCCGGGCGGCTCACCGCCGGCTGGCTGCCCGGCGACCCGCCCGACCCCGCCGACGTGCGGGCGCTGCGCCGGCACGTACGGGCGGAGATAGCCCGTACGGTCGGCGAGTTCGCCCGGTTCGGCAAGCCCGACCACGTCGTGGCCACGTCCAAGACGTTCAAGCAGCTGGCGCGGCTGGCCGGCGCCCCCGGCTCGGGCGAGGGCCTGTACGTACAGCGCGGACTGAGTCGTACCTCACTGGAGGAGTGGGTGCCCAAGCTGTCCGTCATGACCGCCGGGCAGCGCTGCGCCCTCCCCGGGGTGTCCGAGGGCAGGGCGCGCCAGCTGCTGGCGGGAGCGCTGGTCGCGGAGGGTGCGATGGACCTGTTCGCCATCGAGGAACTGGAGGTCTGCCCGTGGGCGCTGCGCGAAGGAGTCATCCTGCGGCGGCTGGACCACCTCCCGGCCGTCTAGCGGGTGCCCGTAGGCTGTCCCCCGTGGCTGAATCGTCGGAATCAGTGGTGCGCATCCCGGATGCGAAGGTCGCCCTGTCCACGGCCTCGGTCTATCCGGAGTCGACCGCGACGGCCTTCGAGGTGGCCGCCCGCCTGGGCTACGACGGTGTCGAGGTCATGGTGTGGACCGACCCGGTCAGTCAGGACGTCGAGGCGCTGCGCCGTCTCTCCGACTACCACCAGGTGCCGGTCCTGGCGGTCCACGCGCCGTGCCTGCTGATCACCCAGCGGGTCTGGTCGACCGACCCGTGGACGAAGCTCCGGCGCGCGCGGGCCGCGGCGGAGAAGCTCGGCGCGTCGACCGTCGTCGTCCACCCGCCGTTCCGCTGGCAGCGCCAGTACGCCCGCGACTTCATCGACGGCATCTGGCGCATGGCGGACGAGACGGACGTACGGTTCGCGGTCGAGAACATGTACCCCTGGCGCTACCGCGACCGGGAGATGCTCGCGTACGCGCCCGAGTGGGACGTCAGCAAGGACGACTACCGCCACTACACGATCGACCTTTCGCACACCGCGACGGCCCGCAGCGACGCCATGGAGATGATCGGCCGCATGGGCGACCGGCTCGGGCACGTCCACCTCGCCGACGGACGCGGCTCGGCGAAGGACGAGCACCTGGTGCCGGGGCGCGGCACGCAGCCCTGCGCCGAGCTGCTGGAGCACCTGGCGCGGTCCGGCTTCGACGGCCACGTCGTGATCGAGGTCAACACCCGGCGCGCGATGTCGGCGGCCGAACGCGAGGCCGACCTGGCGGAGGCGCTGGCCTTCACCCGGCTGCACCTCGCCTCCTCGGCCCGCGTCCGGTGACCGCGCCGGGGGCGTGGCGGTGACCGGAGCGCGCAGGGGCCGTGGCCGGCCGTCCAGGGCCGAGGCCATGGAGGGCCCCGGCGCCCGGGAGCGGATCCTGGAGGCCGCCCGGGCGGAGTTCGCCGAGCGCGGCTACGACAGGACGTCGGTGCGGGGCATCGCCGGGGCGGCGGGGGTCGACCCGGCGCTCGTCCACCACTACTTCGGTACGAAGGACGAGGTCTTCGCCGCCGCCGTCGAGCTGTCCTTCGAGCCCGCGCTGATCATCCCGGCGATCGTCGGCGATTCGGCCGAGGGCGTCGGCGAGCGGCTCGCCCGCTACTTCCTCTCCGTGTGGGAGAACCCGGCGACCCGGGCCCCGCTGCTGGCGATCATCCGCTCCGCGCTCACCCACGAGGCCGCGGCCAAGGTGCTGCGCGGTTTCGTGCTGCGCCGGCTGCTGCAACGGGTGGCCGCCGACCTCGACGTACCGGACCCGGAGTTCCGCGCCGAGCTGGCCGCGTCGCACATGATCGGCATCGCGATCCTTCGCTACGTCGTCCAGGTCGAACCGCTGGCCTCCGCGCGCCCGGAGGAGATCGTCGCCATGGTCGCCCCGACGCTCCAGCGGTACCTGACCGAGGACTGAGCTCGCCGTCCCGCCATCCGGACACTCTGTCCAGATCTTGGAGCCGGAGCGTACGCTCGAAGAGTCACTTCCGTCCGAAGGAGCGAGCGACGATGCCCGAGCTGAGGTCCCGCACTGTCACCCACGGCCGCAACATGGCGGGCGCACGTGCCCTTATGCGAGCCTCCGGTGTACCGGGTGCGGACATCGGCCGCAAGCCGATCATCGCCGTCGCCAACTCCTTCACCGAGTTCGTGCCGGGCCACACCCACCTCCAGCCGGTGGGCCGGATCGTCTCCGAGGCGATCCGCGAGGCGGGCGGCATCGCGCGCGAGTTCAACACGATCGCCGTCGACGACGGCATCGCCATGGGCCACGGCGGCATGCTGTACTCGCTGCCCTCCCGCGACCTGATCGCCGACAGCGTGGAGTACATGGTCGAGGCGCACTGTGCCGACGCCCTGATCTGCATCTCCAACTGCGACAAGATCACGCCCGGCATGCTGATGGCCGCCCTGCGCCTGAACATCCCGGCGGTCTTCGTCTCCGGCGGTCCCATGGAGGCCGGCAAGGCCACCCTCGTCGACGGCACGGTCCGCACGCTCGACCTGGTCGACGCCATCTCGGACGCCGTCAACGACAAGATCTCGGACGCCGACATCCTCCGCATCGAGGAGAACGCCTGTCCGACCTGCGGCTCGTGTTCCGGCATGTTCACCGCCAACTCGATGAACTGCCTCACCGAGGCCATCGGCCTGTCCCTCCCGGGCAACGGCTCGACCCTCGCCACCCACACCGCCCGCCGCGCGCTCTACGAGAACGCCGCCCGCACGGTCGTCGAGCTGACCGACCGCTACTACGCCCAGGGCGACGAGTCCGTCCTGCCGCGCAACATCGCGACCATGGCGGCCTTCGAGAACGCCATGGCCCTCGACATCGCCATGGGCGGCTCCACCAACACGATCCTGCACCTGCTGGCCGCCGCCCAGGAGGCGGGTGTCCCCTTCGGGCTGACGGAGATCGACGCCGTCTCGCGCCGCGTGCCGTGCCTGGCCAAGGTCGCGCCGAACGTCGCCAAGACGCGTACGTACTACATGGAGGACGTGCACCGCGCCGGCGGCATCCCCGCCCTGCTGGGCGAGCTGCACCGGGCCGGGCTGCTCAACGAGGACGTGCACAGCGTCCACAGCCCGAGCCTCTCCGACTGGCTCAAGACCTGGGACGTGCGCGGCGGTTCGCCGTCCGCCGAGGCCGTCGAGCTGTGGCACGCCGCCCCAGGCTGTGTCCGCTCCGCCGAGGCGTTCTCGCAGTCCGAGCGCTGGGACACCCTGGACACGGACGCCGCCGAGGGCTGCATCCGCTCCGCCGAGCACGCCTACTCCAAGGACGGCGGCCTCGCCGTCCTGAAGGGCAACCTCGCCGCCGACGGCTGCGTCGTGAAGACGGCCGGTGTCGACGAGTCGATCTGGACCTTCGAGGGCCCGGCGGTCGTCTGCGAGTCGCAGGAGGAGGCCGTCGACAAGATCCTCCGCAAGGAGATCACGGACGGCGACGTCGTCGTCATCCGCTACGAGGGCCCCAAGGGCGGCCCCGGCATGCAGGAGATGCTCTATCCGACGTCGTTCCTCAAGGGCCGGGGCCTGGGCAAGACCTGCGCGCTGATCACGGACGGCCGCTTCTCCGGCGGTACGTCGGGCCTGTCGATCGGCCACGCGTCGCCGGAGGCGGCGAGCGGCGGCACGATCGCGCTGGTCGAGGACGGCGACCGGATCCGTATCGACATCCCGAACCGCTCCATCGAGCTGCTGGTCTCCGACGAGGACCTGGCCGCCCGCCGCGAGGCGCTCGGTGGCGCGTACGCGCCGAAGAACCGCGACCGCAAGGTCTCCGCCGCCCTGCGGGCCTACGCCGCGATGGCCACCAGCGCCGACAGGGGCGCGGTCCGGGACGTCAGCAAGCTCGGCTGATCACCAGCGGGCCGGATCCTCCGCCGCCACGGCGAAGACCGAACCGTCGGGCGCCGTCGCGAACACCTTCCCGTTCGCGACGGCGGGCGCGGGCAGCAGCGGCGCGAACGTGTACCGACCGCCGTCCATCCGCGGCTTCGTCATCCCCACCAGCACCCCGCGTCCGGCGTCCACGGCCAGCAACCGCCCGTCGGCCGCCGTCAGGTACACGTGTCCGTCCGCCACCACCGGCCGGGACACGTGCGTCACCCCGGTCTCCAGGCGCCACCGCTGCGCCTGCCGGGCACCTTCCGCGGTGGTGTCCACGGCGGCGAGCGAACCCCCCGACCCGATGACGTACACGGTGTCGCCCGCCATCACGGCCTGCGCCTGATCGGCCGGGACCGTCAGCGCCACGCGCCGGGCGGTGCGGTCCGCCACGTCCAGCCGCACCACCGCGTCGGTGTACAGATCCGCGTCGGCGGACAGGAGCAGCAGCGCGTCCTTGGTCGCCTGTACGGGGCTGAGGGCGCCCCTCAGCCGCTCGGTCCACCGCACCCGGCCGTCCGCCGGGTCGACCGCGCTCACCACGGTGTACGCCCCGTCGGGCGAGGCGGCCGCGGTGTACACGGCCCCGCCGCCGGCGAGCCACTGCGCGCCGGGCGCGGCGGGCCGCCGCCCCGTCCAGCGTTCGTCGCCGGTCGCCCCGTCCAGGGCCCGCACGGTGCCGTCCGCCGTCACGAGCAGCACGGTGTCGCCGGAGTGCAGGACGTTCGCGTACGCGGACACGTCCGCGCTCCACCGCATGGCGCCGGTGCCGGGGGCCAGGGCCTCCAGGCGGGCGCCGCCCGGCGCGACGACGTGGACCAGCCCGCCGCAGAGCACCGGCGCGGTGCCCGGCTCGGCTCCCGCCGCCCGCGTGGCCCAGGCGGTGGCGCCGTCCACGGGGCTGAGGCGGGCCGCCTTGACCCCGGGAGCGGCGCAGTAGAGGGCGCGGTCGGCGTCGGCGGCGCACAGGGGCGTCAGGCTCTCGCCGCCGGTGGCGCCCAGGGGGGTGGCCCAGGGGCGGAACGCCGGGGCGGCGCCGGCCCGCGCGGGGGAGGGCGGCCCGTCCGCCGGGCCGCCGCCCAGGACCCCGGCGACCCCGCCGGCGGTCACCGCGGCGAGCAGGGCGAGCCCCGCGCCCCGGCGCAGCCGCCGCGCCCGGCGCGGGGATGGCCCCCGAACGGCCCTCGCTGCCACACCGGCCTCCGCCGCCGGCCGCGCCCCCGCACCGCCCCCCGCCGCCGCACCAGCTTCCGCTCCCGCACCGCCCCCCACCCCGGCACCGGCCTCCGCCCGCCGCTGTCCCGGCACGAACACGGCCGCGTCCTCGGGCTCACCCGCCCGCAGCTCGCCCATCAGCTCGTCCGCCGTCGGCCGTTCGGCCGGGTCCTTCGCCAGGCACCGCCGCAGCAGCGGGATCACGTCCTCCGGCACGCCGGCCAGGTCGGGCTCGTTGTGCACGACCCGGTAGGCCACGATGTACGGCGAGTTCGAGTCGAACGGGCCGCGTCCGGTCGCCGCGTGGACCAGGACGGCGCCCATCGCGAACACGTCGGCGGCGGGCCCCACGTCGCGGGGCCGCTGGAACTGCTCGGGCGCCATGAACGGCGGGGTGCCGATCAGCTTCCCCGTCTCGGTGCGCAGGTCGCTGTCGGCGGGGCGCGAGATCCCGAAGTCGATGACCTTCGGGCCGTCGGCGGCCAGCAGCACGTTGCTCGGCTTCAGGTCACGGTGCACCACGCCGGCCCGGTGGATGTCGCGCAGCGCCTCGGCGAGCCCGGCGCCGACCCGCCGCAGCTCCGGAGAGCCCAGCGGGCCGTTCCGCTTCACCCGCTCCGAGAGCGTCGGCCCGTCGATGAACAAGGTGGCCATCCAGGGCCGGCCGGCGTCCGGGTCCGCGTCCACCACGGGCGCGGTGAACGCCCCGCTGACCCGCCGCGCCGCCAGGACCTCCTGCCGGAAACGCGCCCTGAACTCGGCGTCGGCGGCATGCTCGGCGTGCACGACCTTCACCGCGAGCCGCAGCCCCGAGCCGGACCTCGCCAGGTGGACGACCCCCATGCCGCCCGCGCCCAGGCACTCCTCCAGCCGGTACCGACCGGCGTACTGCGGATGCTCCGCTTCCGGAGACGGCCCCGGAGCCGGTCCGGTACTGCGCAACGGCGGCATCGCCACCCCCGTGTGTGTTCGTCCGCGCGCGTCCCGCGTCCAGCGCGACGCACGGAGCCTAGTCGATGATGCGTGCGATGCCCTCGGGGCTTGTTAGCCTGCGCGCGGCGCGCGTGCACGCGGCACGCGCCTCGACGGGGGAGGGGCCGTATGGCCATGGAAGAGGCGACGGCGGGGACCAATGCCGGGACGACGGCGGAAGCGGCCGGGACCGCGACGTACACCGTGAAGCGCTACCCGGTGGCACCCGGCCACCGGGTGAACGTACGCAGCGGCCCGGGCACGAACTACAGCCTGGTGAAGGTCCTGCCCGAGGGCGTGCGCGTCCCCGTCAACTGCCAGAAGCCCGGCCAGACCATCACCGGCCCGTACGGCACGACCGCCCTGTGGGACAACATCGCCAACGGCCAGTACGTCTCCGACGCCTACGTGAACACCGGCAGCGACGGTTACGTGGCCGTGCGCTGCTCCTGACCGCCCGGCGGCCCGACCGGGGATAATCGACCCCGTGAGCGACCACACCAGCACCACCCACGGCACACCGGCCGGGCCGCGGCCCGAGCCCCTCCGTTTCTTCGGTACGACCTGGGTCGACCACGACGGCGGGTACGGGCTGCGGCGCGCCGGCGTGGCGGTCGGCTCGCTGGCCTGTGCCGTGGCCGGCGCGCTCGTCCTCCGTTTCGCTCACCAGGGCCTCGCCGTCGCCGACGTGGGCGGCTTCGTCAACGCCCTGCTCGTCGCGATGTTCTCGGTGTGCACCGCCATCGCGTTCAGCAGGACCTGGCAGGGCTTCACCCGCCGCCCCGCCGACCCTGCCCGCGAGGACGCGCTGCGCAGCCTGAAGGCGATCGGCTTCCTCGGCTCCCTGCTCGCGTACTTCGTCCGTTCCCTCGCCGAGGCGCCCGGCGAGAAGCTGCTGCGCTCCGAGTACGAGGCGGCCCGCGCCCAGTACGAGAAGCGCCGCTCCACCCGCGCCGGCAACCCCGCCGCCCGCAAGAAGCCCAAGCGCTCCTGACGCCGCCCGGCGCCCCAGACCCCCTTCCGCCCACCCCGGCGTCACGAACCGCGCCCCCGCCCCACTGCACCCGTCCTCCTTGACGCACGCTCCCGCACGCGCAATATTCATCACATGGTGAATTCGACCGTTCCCGCCGTCGAGGCACACGAACTCCGCGTCGTACGCGGCCCCCGCACCGTCCTCCACGGCCTGGACTTCGCCGTACCGCGCGGACAGGTGACCGGCCTCCTCGGCCCCTCGGGGTGCGGCAAATCCACCCTGATGCGCGCCGTCGCCGGCACCCAGGCCCACGCCACCGGCACCCTCGACGTCCTCGGCCGCCCCGCCGGCGACCCCTCCCTCCGCGCCCGCGTCGGCTACGTCACCCAGGCGCCCTCCGTGTACGACGACCTCACCGTCCGGCAGAACCTCGACTACTTCGCCGCCGTCCTGCTCCCCGGCCGCGCCCACCGCCACACCCGCGCCGAAGCGGTCGGCCGCGCCATCACCGACGTCGACCTCACCTCGCACGCCGACGCACTCGCCGGCGACCTCTCCGGCGGCCAGCGCAGCCGCGTCTCCCTCGCCGTCGCCCTGCTCGGCACCCCGGAACTGCTCGTCCTCGACGAACCGACCGTCGGCCTCGACCCGGTCCTCCGCCGCGACCTGTGGGACCTCTTCCACCACATCGCCGACGACCGCGGCGCCACCCTCCTCGTCTCCTCCCACGTCATGGACGAGGCCGAGCGCTGCCACCGCCTCCTCCTCATGCGCGACGGGCGGATCCTCGCCGACGACACCCCCGAGGCACTGCGCCGCCGCAACGACGCCGCCACGGTCGAGGACGCCTTCCTCCACCTCGTCGACTCGGCGGAGGCCACCGAGGAGAACCGCCGATGAACGCCGCCCGCACCCTCGCCACCACCACCCGCGTCCTGCGGCAGCTGCGCCACGACCCCCGCACCATCGCCCTGATGCTCCTCGTCCCGGTCGGGATGATCACCCTCCTCCGGTACGTGTTCGACGGCAGCCCCGGCACCTTCGACTCCGTCGGCGCCTCCCTGCTCGGCGTCTTCCCGCTGATCACCATGTTCCTGGTGACCTCGATCGCCACCCTGCGCGAACGCACCTCCGGCACCCTGGAACGCCTCCTCGCCATGCCCCTCGGCAAGGCCGACCTCATCGCCGGCTACGCGCTCGCCTTCGGCCTGCTCGCCGCCGTCCAGTCCGCCCTCGCCACCGCGACCGCGCTCTGGGTCCTCGGCCTGGACGTCACCGGCTCCCCCTGGCTGCTCCTGCTGGTCGCCCTGCTCGACGCCCTCCTCGGCACCGCCCTCGGCCTGTTCGTCTCGGCCTTCGCCGCCTCCGAGTTCCAGGCGGTCCAGTTCATGCCGGCCGTGATCTTCCCCCAGCTGCTCCTGTGCGGCCTGTTCACCCCGCGCGACTCCATGCAGCCCGCCCTCGAAGCCCTCTCCGACGCCCTGCCCATGTCGTACGCGGTCGACGCGATGAACGAGGTCCTCCGCCACGCCGACACGACCGCCGCCTTCGTCCGCGACGCCCTGGTCGTGGCCGGCTGCGCCCTCCTCGTCCTCGTCCTCGGAGCCGCCACGCTCCGCCGCCGCACCCCCTGAGCCCGGCACATGACCGACCACCTGATCGACGACGGCCTGCGCGACACCACCGGCCGCCGCGTCCCCCTCCACGGCGTGGACGACGACTGGCGGGCCTGCGCCGACCTCGCCGACGACGCGGTGACCGGCCACGTCATGTGGGCCCGCGAGGACGACGAGATCGTCGCCGGACTCCACCCCGCCCGTACCGCCCCTCGGACACCCGCGCCCCGCCCCGCGCCCCGGTGCGAGGATGGCGGCACGAACCCCCACCCGGTGAGGTGAACAGCAGCCATGACCCAGACCGTCGCAGTCCTCGGTACCGGCAAGATCGGTGAAGCCCTGCTCAGCGGCATGATCCGAGCCGGCTGGCCGGCCGCCCACCTGCTGGTCACCACCCGCCGCGCCGACCGCGCCGAGGAACTCCGCGCCCGCTACGGCGTCGAGACCGTCACCAACGCCGAGGCGGCCAAGCGCGCCGGCACCCTCATCCTGGCCGTCAAGCCCCAGGACATGGGCAGGCTCCTCGACGAGCTCGGCCCCCACGTCGCTCCCGACCGCCTCGTCATCAGCGCCGCGGCCGGCATCACCACCACGTTCATCGAGGAGCGGCTCCCCACCGGCACCCCGGTGGTACGCGTCATGCCCAACACCCCCGTCCTGGTCGACGAGGGCATGTCCGTCATCTCCGCCGGCAGCCACGCCACCGGCGACCACCTCGCCCACACCGAGGAGATCTTCGGCGGGGTCGGCAAGACCCTCCGCGTCCCCGAGTCCCAGCAGGACGCCGCCACCGCCCTCTCCGGCTCCGGCCCGGCGTACTTCTACTTCCTCGTCGAGGCGATGACCGACGCCGGCATCCTCCTCGGCCTGCCCCGCGCCCAGGCCCACGACCTGATCGTCCAGGCCGCCATCGGGGCGGCCGTGATGCTCCGCGACAGCGGCGAGCACCCGGTCAAGCTCCGCGAGGCCGTCACCTCCCCGGCCGGCACCACCATCAGCGCCATCCGGGAACTCGAGAACCACGGCGTACGCGCAGCCCTGATCGCCGCCCTCGAAGCCGCCCGCGACCGCAGCCGCGAACTCGCCACCGGCAACGGCTGACCCCGCCAACAACGTCGCCGCCTGCCGGCTCAGCCGCCTTACCCGGGCCGGGTCGTGCTCGACGGTCAGCGCGTGCAGGTCCACAACGCCGAACAGCGAGTCCGCCCGGTACTGGTCCACCTCCACCCACGCCCGTACGGCCCCGAGGTGGTTGTAGGGCACCGCCACCCACGGCCGGCCCCACCCGGAGGGAGGAACACGAACGGCCGCCGAGGCGGCGGCCGTTGAGGGCGTGCGCGTCTGCCGACCGCCGTCAGGCGGCCCACCACTGACCGGTGAACGCATGCGATGTCATGGCCCGAGACCACGACGGCAGGCCCGAGGTTGACACGGCTTTGCTCGGTCCGTACTGTTCTCCGGGTTGTCCGACGTGAGCGCCGACCCCGGTCGGTCCCCGGACAGCCATTCCGCAAGAACCACTCCAAGCGAGCGACCATCCGTCGCCCAGCTTTCCGTGCGCTTTTGCGAAATGAGGAATCCGCGTTCGAAGGGACGCAGCCCGATTAGCGTCGGGGCCGAGGAATCCGCTAAAGTCTCACTCGTCGGAACGGCCCAAGGGCCGGAAAGACAACTCCCGCTGACTGGGAATCAGGCCCGAAAGGATCTGATAGAGTCGGAACCGCCGGAAAGGGAAAGCGCGAAAGCGAAGAACAGCCCGGCAGCCCGCTCCAGCGGGTGGCGGAAACGGAAAACGGATCTGCTAGACTGGAAACACGAAAGACCGAAGGGAAGCGCCCGGAGGAAAGCC